>CAYPBW010000006.1:37953-39160 GCA_964409055.1 uncultured Chitinophaga sp.
ATACTGGGGACATTCGCCTTTGCTGTTTCCGGGGCATTCCTGGCTATGGAAAAGAAACTGGATCCGTTCGGAGTGCTGGTGCTTTCTTTTGTTACCGCCATTGGAGGCGGTACGCTTCGTGATATTTTGATTGGAAACTTGCCGGTAAGCTGGCTGCAGAATGAAACAGCATCTATCGTTATTTTCTCTTCAGCTATCGCTACTATGTTTTTCGGACGGCACCTGAAAAAACTGACGATTACATTATTTCTTTTTGATGCACTTGGTCTGGGGCTGTTCACTATAATCGGTATTGAACTTGGAGTTGAAAAAGGATTCAGTACGGGGATCTGTATTGCCCTGGGCACTATTACGGCTTGTTTTGGTGGTGTGGTAAGGGATGTACTGCTGAATAATATTCCGCTTTTATTCCGAAAAGAGATCTATGCGCTGGCCTGCATTGCCGGAGGGTTAATATACTTTATATTGAAAAAAGTCAACATGAATGCAGATATATCCAAAATACTTTGTATACTCATTATATTTACTCTTCGGGTATTGGCCGTACGGTTTAAATGGTCTTTGCCCCAATTTTATAATAAATCAATAACTGAAAGATGAAACTAAACCTTTTCCAGGCAGATGCATTTACCAATAAGTTATTTGGCGGTAATCCTGCCGCAATTGTTCCGTTGAAGAAATGGCTGCCGGATGAAACCATGCAACAAATTGCCATGGAGAATAATCTTGCCGAAACAGCTTTTTTTGTTCCTTCGAAAAATAAGGATGCAGATTATGATATCCGATGGTTTACACCGGCAATCGAGATCAACTTATGCGGACATGCGACACTGGCTTCAGCTTATCTTGTCTTTGACATATTAAAAGCCAAAAAGAAGAAAGTGATCTTCAGTTCGAAAAGTGGATTATTGACGGTGACCCGCGGTAAAAAAATACTGGAAATGGATTTTCCCTCCTGGCCACCTGAAAAGATTACAGAATACCCTGCAGAATTGCTGGCTTCTTTGGGTAATCCTGAAATTACCGGTGTTTACCAAAACAGGGAATACCTGGTAGAACTTACCAGTGAGGAGGCGGTAAAAAATTGCCAACCCGATTTTTCCCTGATGAAAAAACTGGACAGGATGGTGATTATTACGGCCCCGGGCAAGGAAGTGGATTTTGTTTCGAGATTTTTTGCCCCAACAGCCGGTATTGATGAAGATCC
>CAYPBW010000006.1:39260-40803 GCA_964409055.1 uncultured Chitinophaga sp.
TTCACTTACAAAGTTTCCGGCAATACCATATTGGTTATCTCAATATTGGCAATTATTCCTGCAATAGTTATTATGAGTAAGGGGCATTTTATGCATAATCCCAAAGAGTTCACTTTGCTCTTGAGTAATGGTTATGTATGGGTAGCTTATTTTGCGGGGACAGGTGGTATGGCAGCCATTCTCAGAAACCTTGACAAATAATCAGTCTAAAAATCGTTCTCTTACTTCCGGTGTTGGCACCATACAGCTCTCCTTTTTACCAAACCAGCGATACCGGTGCCGGGCAATGATATTGTAGAAGAAATCCCGCAGGAATTTCGGGATGATAAGTAACCCGTAAAAAATCTTCCATAATCCCGAGAGATATTTACATATCCTCAATGCAGCAGAAGATTGGGTAAAGACTTTTCCGTTTTCAATAAAGATAACCGAATTGATGGATTCAATCATAATATGATGCTGACGTAAAAGCAGTTGCCCGGCATTGCTTTGAAAGGGGGCGAACTTTATTCTTTTTTTGGGGTCATGCTTTATGGCAAAATTCACCCAAAAATTGCAAAAGGTACAGATACCATCAAAGAGTATTACCGGGTGATTGATTGTTTTCATATTCTTATAGCCGGTAAAGCTATGAAGGTTTGTACTTTTCAGATTGTTTGATTTGCCGTTTGTTTTGTTGTGCCGTCAGTTAAATAAAGCAGGCCTCAGTTAGAAGCCTGCTTTATACTTGTAATTGCCTGTCAGTCTTTAATTACTTCTTCAATAACGAAGAGCCTTTCTCCGGCAGGTACTTTCCATTTTACATAGTCGCCCTGTCCAAAACCAATCAATGCAGTGCCAACCGGAGAAAGAACAGATATTTTCATTTCCTTCAGGTTGGCTTTATCCGGTGTAACAATCATCAGTTCCATCAGCTTATTGGCTTCAAGATCCCTCACTCTTATCAAGCTGTTGAGTTGGACAATGTGCTTTCCAAGATTTTCCTTGGTTACTATTTTTGCTCTTTTCAATTCTCCTTCCAGTTTGTCAGCCGACTGACTATCTGCGGGACTACGCCAGTTTCCGCTCCGCAGGTAAAACAGGATAAGGTCATGGTCTTCTTTGGAAAGTATAATAGGGCTTGTTAAAGTATTCATTTCAGTTTACAGTTTTTTTATTGTATTGTTTACGTTTAATGGCAGTGTTACTCCGCCATTGATTGAGCAGGCAGAGCAACAGTATTGGTACGGTGATCCAAAGGGCCTTGTACCATTGATGGTTTTTTACAAGGGCGGTCTCTAAGATCACTGAATTAAGCAATAGCAGAATTAGTATCAGCATGCCATGCACTGATTCTTCTTTAAGTTTCATGTTGTTGAATTAATTGCTCAAAAATCACTTATTACTTATGGAATAGGCAAGAGTACATCTGACAGGAATCTTGTTGTTGTCAGATAAAAGGTCGCCGGTCCCGAATTGATCAGGCCGGTCTTAGCTTTTAAAGGCTTTAAAAGTGGAGAAGTAAAAAAGTTGTTCGCAGAAAGGAACAAATTCGGGGAATGAC
>CAYPBW010000007.1:0-39898 GCA_964409055.1 uncultured Chitinophaga sp.
TTGGCCAGGGTGATGACCAGCTTTATTACCGGATAGACCTGGATGATGATGTTGCTAAGATCAGGTGCTACCAGCTGAGCTTATGACAGAAGAGCGCCGCCAGTTAACCGCTCTTCAAAAATTGCTGGTTTTTGTTTTAAATAGTGATAACTTAACTCTCCCTTTTACCTAAAACAAAACCAACATGGCCAGCGTAAGCACTTACCTCAACTTCCCAAATCATACGGAAGAAGCTTTCAATTTTTATCAGTCAGTTTTTGGAACAACCATTACCGAACCGGGATTTCGCCGCTTTGGGGATATGCCGCCGATGGAAGGTGTACCTCCCACACCAGATGCATTAAAAAACCTGGTGATGCATGTGGAACTGCCCATTACCGGCGGGCATATACTCATGGGCACCGATGCGCCGGAGCAAATGGGTTTTACCGTCAGCTACGGAAACAATATTCATATCAGCCTGCACCCGGATACAAGAACAGAAACCAAACGCTTATTTGATGCCTTATCTGCCGGTGGTAAGGTGACCTATGATTTACAGGATGCCTTCTGGGGCGCCTACTTCGGCAGTTGTACAGATAAATATGGTGTACACTGGATGTTTAATTGTGCGGAGAAATAATTCCATTACTGTCACCCTGAGTCCTGAGCCTGTCAAAGGATCGAAGGATGATGCCAGTAGTTGCCTAAAAATATTCATCTTCTAATCAACTGCAATGAAAAATAATATACACCCCTGCATCTGGTATGATGGCAATGCCAAAGCGGCTGCCGAATTTTATTGTTCGCTGTTCCCTGAATCAACCATCACAGCTGATACCCCGATGGTGGTCAACTTTGAGTTGTTTGGACAAAAGTTCATGGGACTGAACGGCGGGCCTATGTTCAGGCCCAATCCATCTATTTCATTTTTTCTCATCAGTGAATCAGACGAAGAGATCAATAACTGGTGGGTAAAACTGTCTGCTGGTGGTACTATCATGATGCCGCTGGATAAATATGACTGGAGTGAACGCTATGGTTTTGTACAGGATCAATTTGGGCTTTCCTGGCAGCTTATGAAAACAGACTATAAAAATGTGAACCAAAAAATCACTCCCTGCTTTTTATTTGTGGGAGACAGCTATGGCAAAGCAGAAGCCGCCGTACATTTTTATACAAAGATATTCCCCTCTTCTTCCATCAGCGGCATATTGCTGTACGAAGAAAATGAAGGTGAGCAGGTAGCCGGTAAGGTAAAACACTCACAGTTTATTTTGGATGATAAAGTATTCATGGCCATGGATGGTTTTGGCCAGCATGAATTTGCCTTCAGCGAAGGGCTTTCTTTTGTAGTAGAATGTAAAGAGCAGGCTGAGATTGATTATTACTGGGAAAAACTGATTGAAGGCGGCGGAGAAGAAAGTATGTGCGGCTGGCTGAAAGATACGTTTGGCATTTCCTGGCAGATCATCCCCGCCAATATTAGCCAGCTGATGATGAACCCCGAAAGAGGACAACGGGCCATGCAGGCTTTGCTGAAAATGAGAAAGATTGATATAGCTGCAATGGAAAATGCATGATGGTATTTCTCACTAAGACACAGAGGGCAATGATTATTTAAAAAAATACCGGCATTTTACATGAAAAAAAATACTGTAAACATTTTTTACCGGGCAACCACTTTGCTGTTTGCCGGCTTTATGGTCTGGTCATCTGTTCCCGGAGTTTCACCGAAAGGACAAACCTTGCAGGTGCTGCATGATTACCTGGGCTATCCTGTTTATTTTATTTCATTCATCAGTGTGGCCAAGCTGATTGGTTGTGCTGCAATCCTGGTACCGGGTTTTGATAAAATAAAAGAGTGGGCTTATGCCGGCTTGTTCTTCGACCTGGCCGGGGCTGTCTTTTCAGTAGTGTATGTGTCAAAGAAATTTGACCCGGGTATGTTGTTCATATTATTGCCGGTAGCGCTGGGGGCTTTATCGTATTATTTCTGGAACAGGAAAAAGTCTTTGAATGAAAAAAGTTAGCATAGCTACAGTGGATGATTATATTGCCGGCTTTCCGCCACTGGTAAAAAAATTACTATCAGCCATCCGAAAAACCATTAAATCTGCTGCACCGAAAGCCGAAGAACTGATCAGCTATCAGATGCCGGCATACAAATACAAGGGTGTGCTGGTATATTTCGCCGCTTTTGAAAAACATATCGGTTTTTATGCCACACCTACCGGTCATAGTGCATTTAAGAAAGAACTGTCACAGTATAAGACAGGAAAAGGCTCTGTGCAATTTCCATATACCGAACCCCTTCCGCTTGATCTTGTGAAAAGAATTGTACAGTTCAGGGTGAAAGAGAATGAGGAAAAAGAAATGAAAAAAACAATTTCGAAAAACCCTAAAAAATCATCTCAATGATAAAAGTTAGTTTCTCTGCAGTTATTCATGCACCCAAACAAAGGGTTTGGTATGTATTGTGGGAAAAATCATTTTATGAGCAATGGACCAGCCTTTTTGCAGAAGGCTCAACCGTAAAAACTGACGGGTGGAAAGAAGGCACTAAAGTGTATTTTGTTGATCCGAATAACAACGGCATATTAAGTGTTGTGGCAGCCAATAAGCCTTATGAATTCATGTCCTTCCGGCACATCGGTATGGTAAATAATGGTGTCGAAGATACCGAAAGTGAAGCCGTGAAATCCTGGGCCGGAGCGACTGAGAATTATACGTTAAAAGAAGCAGGTGGTTTTATCACACTTACAATTGAAATGGAAACAACGGAAGAGCACAAAGATTATTTCAATATTACATGGCCCAAAGCATTGGGTAAAATAAAAGAACTGTCCGAAACAAAAACAATGATTACTGTTTCAACTACTGTTAATTTACCTGTTGAAAAAGTTTGGGACAGCTGGACCAATCCTGCACATATTGTGAACTGGAACAATGCTTCTGATGACTGGCACACACCCAAAGCCTCAAACGACCTGCGCAAAGACGGACGATTTACCTTTACCATGGCGGCAAAGGATGGCAGTTTTAGTTTTGATTTTGGCGGCACTTACACTTCCGTTGAGCCCAAACAAAAGATCAGCTACATTATGGATGATGGAAGAGTGGCAAATGTTTGGTTTGAACAGGAAGGTAACGCTGTAAAAATTACAGAAGAGTTCCAGGCAGAGAACATACATTCCCTGGAAATGCAGGAAGGGGGCTGGCAGGCCATACTGAATAATTTCAAAAAATATACGGAAAGCCTCTCCTGATAATGCGAACAGGAACAAAAAGAAAATGTGAGGCCGGGCATATTTATTACAAAAGCAGTGATTGCCCCGTATGCCCGGTTTGTGAAAAAAAGAAAAGCGCCTTTGCCGCTTTTTATTCAAAGCTGAGTGCACCGGCACGCCGTGCCCTGGAAGGAAAGGGTATCCTCTTAATTGAACAGCTTGCCCGTTTCACGGAAAAAGAAATTCTTCAATTACACGGAATAGGGCCTGCATCTCTGCCCATACTAAAAAAAGCACTGGCTGATGAGGGTCTCTCTTTTTCAAAACAAAAACCATAAAACAACATTGTTATGCCAACAAAAATCTTTGTAAATCTTCCGGTAAAGGATTTAAACCGGTCAATTGATTTCTTCACGCATCTTGGCTTTTCTTTTAATCCACAGTTCACCGATGAAAAAGCGGCCTGCCTGGTTATCAAGGAAGGAAGTATATACGCCATGCTGCTGACAGAGCCCTTTTTTGCAGGTTTTACCAAAAAACAAATTGCCGATGCTACTAAAATCACCGAGGTATTAATAGCGATAGATGTTGCCACCAAAGATGAGGTAACAGAAATGGTGAAAAAGGCCGTAGAAGCCGGCGGCAGCATCTACAGCAATCCGGCTGACCACGGCTGGATGTACCAGCACAGTTTTGCTGACCCGGATGGGCACCAGTGGGAGGTGTTGTACATGGATGAATCAAAACTGCCTCAGGCATGACCAGACAGAAATCTAAGTTTATTTAATCTTTCCAAGTCCATCCAGGCAGGATGTATCACCAGGTTTGGCCAGCAGCGCCTTATTAAAAAGGATCTTTGCATCATTGCTTCTGCCAAGGTTCAAATAGGTCCATGCCAGCATGTGGTTACCATCATAATCAAAAGGATACAGGTTCACCACTTTTTCTAAATGTTTAGAAGCCTCCTCGTACTTGCGGCGGTTATAGTGAATAACCCCCGCCCAATAGTTGGCAACAGAATGAAGTGCATCGATCTTCAAAACATCTTCATACAGTTGCAAGAGTTTATCGGTGTACTGTAATGCAGCAAGGGGTTGAGACAGGCCCAGCTTTGCTTCTATCGCATACGGCTTTAAAATTACTGCCCGCTCGTAATAAACCTGTGATTGCCGGTAATCCTTGTTCAGGTAATACAGCCAGCCGATCCGTAAGTTGAGTTCATAACTTTTTTCTTCATACACTTTTGTGAGTGCTGCTATTGCCTCAGGAAACTTCCGGATACTTTCCATGGTATAACTTTCTTTGAACGCAGCTTGCAACGCTGCCTCGCCCTGCCCGTTCAGCCTGTATAAAGAAGCGGCAAGCAAAAAGGTTATAATTAATATTTTTCTCAGAACTTCCATGATAATCCTCCTGTTATTGAATGTTGTTGAAATTCGTTTGTTGTATTAAATAGCCGGCGCTTTTCATAAGTATAGCCGAGCTGTAAAACAGTTTTACTGCCAGGCAAAATATAACTGGTAATGCCTGCCTTCATTGTATTGGGATCAATTGCATGATAAACGTACAGGCCATCATTCTCAACAAGGTTGCGAAACTCTCCCAATGTAATGTTTCCTTCAAGCCAGAGATTCTTCACCAGTTTTGTGCCTATTACCTGCCTGAAGTTGAAAGCAGTACTTCCTTGCTGGCGAAGCATAGCAGTAGAAAAACTGTAAAAATTGAGATTGCCCGAAGGATACAGACCCAGTTGCAGGTTATACTGTTTAGTTGCCGTATCAGTCAATTTTCCGATAACAGCATCTGCCTGCAAATCATAATAATTGCCATTATACTTTACACCCAAAAGCAAAAGATGATTATTATAGGTATAATTATTAAACGGCGTATTCAGGTAATGATAAGCTGCTTTTAGCTGCCAATGCCTGCCGAGGTTCAGCATAAGCCGATTGTAATATTCAAACTGGCTGATATTGATCTTTTCATTGTGAGATACAGATGTCAATGAAGGTTCATTTATCCTTTGCTGGTAAGTGGCTATTGATTGCGTTAAATGAAAAATGTGACTAAACCTGTTACTTAAACCAATTCTTGCATAGAATGGATTTTTTCGAAGCGAAGTACTGGTCCGCTTAACGCTGAATTCAGTTTCAACACCGGTAACTGCCGAAGGCTTCAGCTTTCTTTCATCAACAGCTTCCCTGGCAATGAATTTTGCCTTTGCCATAGCCATCTCCGGTTGCCCGAGATTGACACGGCTCCAGTAAATAAAATAATGCGCAGTGTTATTATACCTGTCTTCTTTCAGCACTGCCTCATAATGCTTTATCGCTTCGCTGTAATTTTCTATCATAAAGGCCGCATACCCGGTACGAAGCCTTAGCAGCAGGAAATCTTGCTTATTGGTAATCGCCAATTTTCCATATGCAAGCAGGCCTTTCCAGTCAGCTTTTTGGTACAGGGCATAGGACTGGCTGTCAACTGCTGCAAAAGAAAAATCCTGTTGTGCATTTACATTCAGTATGGCCATCAAAAAGACCAGGCTGATTGTTATTATTAACTTTCGCATTTCACTTCAATTTGTTTGTTATTTAATTCTGCCCGGAACATTTTTATTTTTCCCCTTCCGATCTCAATCCGGGTATTCATTTTCTGTCTCATTACACGGCCCAGCTGTTGTTGTACCCTGCTTTCCAGTATTATTGTGCCTCCACCCAGCACATCATCATCCTGCTTCACCCTGCAAGTGTAGATTGTCTTCATAAAAAGGTAAAAAGGCGAAAGCAGATCCTGTATCCATCGAAGCGGATGCTTTCCATCTGTGTTCCGGGGGAACGTATCGCTGATTGTAATTCTTTTATCTGTGCTCATCAGCACTTTAAAAGCCGCCTGGTAAAAGAGGAACAACAATGAACGGCGTCGGCCAAAATAATGGGTGAAATAAAACATCGTTCCGTTGTTAATGAAGTAAGCATAATCGTTGTACCGGCGGCAATAGAAATATGTTTCGTTATAAGCACTCACCATTACTTCCCATTCTTCGTCTTTATATCCTTCAGAAAAAACTTTCATTATCATACCCGGCTGAAAAGAAAATGCCTGCTGCAGCTGTTCGTTTACGGCAACATTTCCTGCAATAGTCCCAAGTTCCGGCACTGCAAAACTTTTCAGTGCTGCTTTACCCTCTTTTTGCTCAATAAAATAAGCCAGCGGATACTGCATCGTCTTTGAATCAAAATAAGGAGTAGCCTGCACCTGGAAATGAAGGTGCGGTTCAGGCGAACGGCCGGAAGTTCCACAGGCAGCAACGATCTCTCCTTTTTTTACAAATGATCCTTTAACAACTTTGAAAGAATCTTTTTTTAAATGAGAAAGTTTGCTGTAAAGGCCTTCTGCATGTTTAATTACAATTGTATTGCCCCAGTTCTGCTGCACATTGTTTCCACCAACAGGATTATCCTCTATATGGTCTATGATTTCAGCCACTACACCATCAGCAGGACTTACTACCGGTTTATTATAACAATAATAATCTTCCGGACTAACGCCATCACCCTGGTAAGTTTTGCTATTCTTATCGGTAATAACAAAATCAAGGGCTTTTCCCCAATCACCTTTATGGGTAATGGCGCCGTCATATCCCTGGCTAATGGTCCAGTTGCCCATAAAAGGAAGTGAAAGATGGTGGTAATAGAAATTGCTCATCACCCTTTCCCTGCTGTTGATATACCGATACAGGTTTTCTTCCGGATTGTAATATTGTACAGGCGTCAAAACCATTTTACCGCCGGCTTTGCGTAGTTGCAGTACAAACAGGAAAAGAATTACAGTAATACAAAAGGGTAAAGAAAAAACGGGCAGTCCCCATGTGTAGGTGATCTTCCATAATGCAATGACCAGTATATACGAAATGGGTACGGTAATCAATGACCAAATAAAGGAACGGGCTGAGGGAATAATATAAAATCCGCCAAGTGCTACTGATACCAGCATGAAGTTGGTGCCCAGGTTATAATAATTCACACTGCCGGCATAACCGTCCATTAGCTGAATGAACAAAATAGCTATTGCATAGCCGGATACCATTAACGTCAATGCGATTCGGGAGAAAAAAAGCAAGCCAATAGTCAACAGAATTCCTGCTGCAATATTGCTCTGGAAAAGGATGGCACTAAGTGACAACAGGAAGCCCCTTACCGCATCAGGTAATTGCAAGTCTTCCAACCATTGTACCAGGAGGACCAGGTCCGGGCCGCCGGTGGCATACATTTCATTCAACCAATAAATATTTCGCTGCGTAAGGCCGATGGCTGCAAATTCCCGGGAGGATAATATGACCACCCACAATGTAAATATAAAAGCAAGCGATAAAGCCGGAAGACCAGACCTGCCTAGTTTGGCTATGAATGCAGCAGATAACATTACGGAAAGAACGGATGCCAGTAATAACAAAATCCAAAAGCCCAAACCAAACTCATAAAAAGTGCCCATGCCCAGCCCTGCCAGTAATCCACTGTAGGTAAATAATCCCGTTTTTACCTGGTCCCTGCTAAACCCAATGAAATAAGCTGATAGTGCTGCAATAAGCGTTGAGATAAGGCCGGCCACACCTGTATAAGGATTAATAAAAGAGCTCAACAGAACAATTATTGCAAAAAATTTTTTGTTACTAAAGAACAGCATGGCATAGCTGTTAAATATTGTTGCAGTGATATAATCAAAGAATGATATGATCGTTGCCTTTTTCACCTGAAGAGGCCAGTTGCCATTTTATCATATATTGACTTGCTGAAGATGATGCGGAACCTTTTCCGGCTGTTCTACATACTCCAGTTTTTCTGCTTCTCTTATTAGATGTGTTTGTCCCTGTTCATCTATTAATATCACATTGGGCCGCATCTGGATAAATTGCATCCATTGCGTCATATTATAAGCACCCACTTTGTGAATCACCACCCTGTCACCCCTGTTTACTAATGGAAGGTTGACACTCTGTCTCACTACATCTATATTCATACATAGCGGTCCGTAAAGCGCCATATCTTCTGTATGCCGGGTAAAATCCTGAGCTGGTGTTACTTTATGATCGTACCAGAATGAAGTGAACAACACGTTTACACCAGCATCCAATATGGCAGCACGGCGACCATCACTCAACCGCTTATTGGCCAGTACTGTTGATAACAGATAGCCGGCATCATCTACCAGTACACGGCCACTTTCTAAAATGAGTAATGGCAATTCAGCCGGAGAAAACCCAAGCAGCAATAATTCTTTTGTAATAACCTCTGCAAATTCATCTACCGAAGGCACCGCATCTGTTCCGGGTAAAAAAGAACCTCTTAATGTGTTGGTGGATGGGAAACCGCCGCCAAGGTCAATATATTGAATAGTGTTGCTCAATTGTGTCTTGCATTTCCAGGCCAGGTCGCCCATTTTTTTTACAGCTGTTGCATACGCATCAGTGGACAACATAAATGTTCCAATATGGCAATGCAAGCCGGTAAGCTCCATTTTTCCTGATGCCACGATTTTATTTAATGCACTCCAGGCTTGCCCGTTCTCATAATTAAAACCAAATCGGTCCCACACCGGGTAAACTCCTGTATCCATATTCACCCTTATCGCCACTCTTGGCTTTTGTTTCAGCTTATCGCTTAATTCAATCAGCTGGTATAATTCATCAAAATGGTCAATATGAATAAGTGAGCCATTATTCGCTGCCATTTCCAATTCTTCATTGGTTTTTTCCGGACCATTGAAAATTATTTTATTGCCTGGCACAGCATTACCCAATGCCTTTCGGTATTCAAACCCGCTTACTACTTCGGCCCAGCTGCCCTCCTGGTGAAATATCCGGCAAACGGCATTCAGGTAATTGGTTTTATAACTCCAGGCAAACTGCACTTTGGGATATCGTGTAGTAAATGCCCGGACAGCATTTTGGAAGTTGTTACGAATTGTTCTTTCACTTAACACAAACAACGGCGATCCAAATTGGGCCATCATGCTGTGTACAGATACTCCGTCAATTTGCTTTACCGGTTCATAGTCTGTTCTGGTTCCGAATTTGTTCATCAGCCCTGCATTCATCTTCTGGATCGAAGGGCTTTCATATACCAGCTTTTCCATACTTTCTTTTTTATAATTCTCCCATACCGCTTACCTGGTGAAACTCATTGATATCTGTAATATGATCCCAGGAATAGCGAACGAATATTTTTCCAACTTCATACTCTGTATAAACAGGTTGTGATTGTCCAAGGGCCATTCTTGCCAATGCTGCCGGCTGGTTTTGACCCGCAGCCGCAGCCAGGTAGATCCAGGCAGGGAAACGGGGATTGATCTCCATAATGTACAGTTCATCTTTTACCGTCCGCATGATCTCCAGCTCGCAACTACCTTTCCAGTTAGTGGCTTTTACAAAATCTTCTGCCACATTCAGCAATACATCATCTGCTAAAGTGATGCCCGCCCATGCTTTTCCTTTATCGGTGATATATAATTTTCGCATGGGAATAATGCTAACTGCATTGCCCTTTCCGTCACCCAGTATGGCAATATTTATTTCTGTGCCTGTAATAAACTCCTGTACAATGATGGGCAAGCCCCATTTTGCAGCTATTTTATAAAATGCTTTTTGTGCCTGCTCCATTGTGTGTACAACAATGGCATCATAAAATTTTCCTTTTATCACCAGCGGAAAACCAAATGCCTCTTCACAAGCACTCAATTCAGCAGTAGAATTAATGATCTTATCTTTTGGAACCAGCAGCCCATGCTTTTTACCGAAACGATATAAATTCACTTTGTCCCGGGCATCAAACTGTTCTTGTGTGGGTAAAAAGGTTTCGATGCCCATATTCTTTAATACCGGGGCCAGTTTGATAAAATTGTGCAGCTCTGCATCAAAATTGGGAATGATTAACTGCAGGTGCTCTTTCTCATGAATGTAAATAAGTCTTTTTAGCAACGCATCTGATCCTGCCGCAGGATAAGGCACCTGGTATGTTTTATCTACTACTTCATGCATATAAATGCCCGGCTCCAGCGTTTCGTAGGATAAGCCGATTATTCTTAGCGGCTGTTTAAGTCCTTCTCTTAATCCCCGTATTACTGCAATGCCGGGTCCGGGGCTGTCAATCGCATTCAGACCGGTAACAGCAATGGTTAACAGATCATCAGGTCTTTTCATACTAAACTTTTTGATCAGCTTTCAAGCAGGTTGGCCTGCTTCAGCTGGTTGATAAAATCATCCCAATCCTGTTCAAGTCGCAAAGGGTCTACCCGGTATTTTTCAAGCAGCTGCTCTTTTACTGATGAAGGAGCTGTTCCCTGCTTCAATAATTGAAGAATATCTGCGGCAACCGGGTTAGCAGCATAAGAGTCACCGGTTGAAGGATTGAAAATGAAACCTGATTCACTGGTGGCAATATTCTTTTTGAGATGCATAACTTAGTTTTAAAGAGAAATTAATCATTCGCTGATTTTCAGCTTTACCCAGATATAGTCATCCATCAGCACCTCATTTTTGAAAACAGCTTTGCGCCTGACGCCTTCCAGGTAATAACCATTTTTTTCCAGTACCCGCATTGACGCTTTATTCGTTTCAAACACTTCTGCATATAAACGAACAAGATCGAAATAATAGAAAGCATATTCTGTCATTTGCCGTACGGCTTCCGTGGCAATGCCCTTACCCCAGTATTGTTCTCCCAGCCAATAACCAATTTCAGCTGATTTGATGTACACATCGCCATTCAGGATAAGGCCGATACCACCAGCCATTTTTCCATCCGCTTCAATAGCCATATTAATAGCCGGCAAAGCATCCACCACTTTTTCCAGCCAGGCTTTGCCATGTTCTTCCGTGTAGGGATGTGGAAAATAATTCCGAAGGTTATTCCACACATTTACATTGTTGGCCTGAAAAACCAACTCCTGCAAATCCTCATTTTTCCATTGCCTTATTGTTGTTACCATACAAGAAGAATTGAACTTTTCTACACCCGGCTTTCTTCAGTTGCCGGCTATTAACTGTTACTGCCAGAAAACTTCAGCGATCAGCTTATGACCTTCTTCCGCCGCCTCTGCGGCATTGTCCAAATTGTCGGCCCTGCCTGTTTCCCATTCCATAGCCATTGCCAACCCTGCGTCCTTGTCCTTGCCCGTTGCGGACACATGACCTGTTTCCGTTTTCATAGTTGTCACAAACATTGTTCTTATTAGCATCTACATAGGCGGGATTGTTTTTATTAGTACCGGGATTACCGTTTCCGGGCCTTGTAGTTTGAGCAGACAATAAGCCGCTCATAGCAATCATGACGATTGCTGTGAAAATCATCTTTTTCATTGGTCAATATTTAACTGTTAATAATTGCTAGTCCCTGTTCCAGCCTTTTCTCCGGTGCTGGCCAGGGAGAGTAGTCATGTGTTCATTTTTAAAAAGTGGCAGAAATGTGTTTTCCAGTTCTGCCTGCTGCTCCGGAGAACAGATATTTTTCAATTGGAGGTAAAAAGTATACGTCTCTTGTTTCAATTGTCCATGTAATTGCCCGATCATTTCAGACAGGTTGTCGAGTTTAACTGTATCGGGTTTAAGTTTTCTGAGTTCGGCAAACATCTCGTTCTTTAGTGAATCGATATTATTTGTAATAAATATTGCTACGGGACGAAATTGCTGGTTAGCCTTCCGAAATACATCCATTTGCGTTTGATCAAAGCCTAATTCATGCCTAAGAAACCTTCCGTTAATCATATTGTTGCCTCCGGGAGATGTAATAGTGATGTTCTCTTTATTCTTTTTTTCCTTGTAATTATGATACAGGATTGTAGCTACTGTAACAGCATTGGTTATTAGCAGCAACACCACTGCCCATGTCAAAATTTGTATTTTCCGTTTCATTGTTATTACTCTTCTCCTATCTGAGAATAAAATCCGAAATTTTCCATAGCTCCGTCATTACTCAGCATAATACCATCACTTCTGTTTTCTGATTCATATATGCCGCCAATAGAAATACCCAGGAAAACGGCCGCTGTAATTCCGGCAGCAACCAATATCGTTTTCAAGGCCGGGCTGATTATTTTCTCTTTTTGATAGTGCCTTTCCTGTATAGCAGCTATCACTCTTGTAGACAAAAATGGGTTGAACTCCTCATTTCTCTCTTCCTGTATCAACAGGATGATCATTTCCTCAATGTTCTTCTTTTGCTTCATTCTTTGACTGCTTTACTAATTAGACAACAGGTTAATTAATAATCCTATGGGCTAACCCATTATTTTTTCCAGTTTTTTTCTAAGGTTGCTCCGTGCCCTGACCACCAGTTGTTCAACAGCTCCTTCACTTATCTGCATAATCTCAGCTACCTGCCTTTGGGGAAGCTCCTCGTATTTTGTCAATACAAATGCCAGTCTTTGTTTCCCGGGAAGCTCCTGCATAGCCTTTCGTATTGAATCTTTTTCTTCTTTATCGGTAACCAATCTTTCGCTTTGCTTCTCTTTGGAAGCCAGCCCTAATAAAGCAGATAAGCCAACCAATAACCTGTTCCCTTTCTTTTTTTTCAAGAAATTGAGACTTGTATTTATGGTAACCCGGTAAATCCATGTAGACAAAGCCGCCTTTTGATTGAACGAAGAGAGGGAATCATATACCTTCAGAAAAACATCTTGTGTGACCTCTTCTGCATCCTCTTTATTGTGCAGAAGACCCATAGCCGTCCGAAATACGTTTGGTTGATACATCTTTATCAGCCGCTCAAAATCGGGCTGGCTGCCGTCAAGAATGTTTTTTATCAAGGTAAACTCGTCCATCACCGGCGATAATTATTACAGCTATTGGGTGTGTAATTTTATACAATAGCAGACTCAGTTGCTATGACGACACTTGTAAAAGATAAAACTTATATCATGCCAATCTGTAACTTTTATCACTTTAACCAGTATCAACTGGTATTTAAACGATATTAAAAATTTATCTTTGCTGCTACTGCAACTCTTTATTTATTGTGAGGCGAACGATGAAGTACTACCGGCTGATGTGGTTCAGGCATGATCTGCCTGCGGGCCTCTCTGTCTTTTTGGTAGCACTTCCCCTTTGTCTCGGTATTGCCCTTGCTTCGGGTGCACCGGTATATGCCGGTCTTCTTTCCGGTATTATTGGCGGCCTGGTTGTTTCCCTGATCAGCGGTTCCCATTTGAGTGTGTCGGGTCCTGCCGCAGGTCTTACTACCTTAGTAGCAGCTTCCATTATTTCATTAGGCGGTTATCCTGTTTTTTTGCTGGCTGTAATAGTGGCTGGTTTTTTTCAAATCATACTGAGTGTATTGAAAGCAGGTATTATTGCCAACTACTTTCCTTCCTCTGTAATAAAAGGAATGCTGGCTGCCATCGGTATACTGTTGATCTCCAAACAGATTCCGCTGGCATTGGGTTATGATCAGCCCGATTTCTGGACCAGCGGTTTTTTACAATTATTTTCTTCTGGTAAGATCAGCAGCAATTTTCAAACATTGAACCAGCACATCACCAAAGGAGCAATCACCATTGCCCTGGTTTCATTAATTCTGCTGGTTATTTGGCAACAGCCCTTTGCCAAAAAACTAAAAGTGATACCGGCGCCGCTGGCGGTTGTGGTTGCCGGCATGCTATTAGCCCTTGCCTTTGACAACTGGATACCGTCACTTTCACTAAAATCCAATCAACTGGTAAGCATCCCGGAAAATGTGTTTGCCAGTATACGTTTCCCCGACTTCACTAAACTTTTTTCCAATATCGAAATCTGGAAAGCCGGTGTTCTGATTGGTTTACTGGCCAGCCTGGAAACATTGTTGTGTGTAGAAGCTATTGACAAACTAGACCGGCACAATCGAATTACACCAGTGAACCGTGAGCTGTTAGCCCAGGGTGTCGGTAATATTGCCTGCGGCTTATTGGGTGCCATACCTATGACAGCTGTGGTAGTAAGAGGCGCCGCCAATGCAGATGCAGGGGCCAGGACCAAACTTTCGGCCTTCACTCATGGTGTTTTTATTTTACTGGCCGTGATATTTATTCCATTTGTGCTGAACCTGATACCGCTTGCATCGCTTGCAGCAATATTGATCATGACTGGTTACAACCTTACCAAACCAAAGCTCTACCGCAATATGTGGAGCCTCGGTTTAAAGCAACTTCTGCCTTTCATCATTACGATTGTTGTGATCCTTTCAACCGATCTGTTGGTTGGTGTCAGCATTGGATTACTGATATCAATTTATTTTATTGTGCAAAACAACTTTAAGGATGAATTTAAGATCATCCATCACAAAAAGCATGAAACTGATGTGTATGAGATCAAACTACACAGCAACGTTACATTCCTGAACAAAGTGAAGCTTCGTAATGCACTGGATAAAATACCAGAGTACAGCCTATTGACCATTGATGGCCGTGACTGTAATTTCATTGATTACGATATACTGGAGATCATCAGTGAATACGCCAACAAGGCCCATGACAGGCATATTGAACTTCACCTGCAGGGAATTGAAAAAGTAAACGTTACAGCCGTGCATTAATAATTTTATATCTATTGATTTTTTAAAGTATAATTAGAAGATGATGACAAAAAAAACTGTAACATTTTTCAGTTCGATAGTATTAAGAACAAGCTCTTTATTACTAAAAAAGGTATACTTAGCAATAATCACCCTCTTCATTGTTTTTATTAGCTACGGACAAAATGCTGCAGTAGTGGCTGGCACAATAAACCGATACAACAGCTTTTCGTCAAAATATGTAACACCCCGTCATGTGGATGTTTGGTTGCCTGATGGCTATAACAACCAGCAAAAGTACAATGTGCTGTATATGCATGATGGCCAGATGCTATTTGACTCCACCATTACCTGGAACAAACAATCATGGGAGGTGGATGATGTTATCACCAATCTTTTGCAACAACAGAAAATAAAGAATGTCATAGTTGTCGCCATATGGAACGGGGGCATAACAAGACATGCTGATTATTTCCCGCAAAAACCGTTTGAAGCATTATCGCAGGCTGAAAAGGACAGTGTGTATTCAGCTGCCCGGAGCAACAGCGTTTCAGTTTTCAATAATTACAAGATTCAGTCTGACAATTACCTGAAGTTTATAGTAAAAGAACTAAAACCTTTTATTGACAAGAAATACAGTGTCTACAAAGACCGTTCGCATACTTTTATTGCCGGCAGCAGCATGGGCGGGTTAATCTCCATGTATGCCATTTGCGAATATCCCAACGTATTTGGTGGCGCTGCCTGTCTCTCTACCCATTGGCCGGGAATTTTCTCCATGGAAAACAATCCTGTGCCCAATGCTTTTTTCGATTATCTAAAAAAACATTTGCCCAACCCCAAAACACATAAGATATATTTTGACTACGGGGATGCGACACTGGATGCCTTATACCCTCCCCTTCAGCAAAAAGCTGATGAAATAATGAAAGAGAAAGGGTTTTCACCTGCAACCTGGGTCACAAAGTATTTTCCCGGTGAAGAGCATAGTGAAAAAGCATGGCACAAACGGCTTACTGTTCCTTTAACGTTTTTATTGGGCAGGTAGCCCCCAATAAAAAGTAATTTTGTGGCTCAAACTACCTGTATGAAAAGAATAATACTAGTAGCTGGTCTTGTTTCTCTTCTTTATGCATGTGGATCCAACAAAACAGATCAGCCGGAAATAACTAATGACTCAACTGATATTGCATATAGCTGGGAGGCTACACTCAATGATTCTACCGGAAGGCTGGAAGTTATAAAAAGAGAAGGCTTGACCTTTGATTCTTTATCGGTACAATCGGTTATTGATTTTCTAAACAGCAAAAACCAGTTTGTACAAATTCAATATAGCAAAACATCCGGAGACACATTATTTGTTAAGATCCCTGAAGCCACTTATCTCACCCAACAAATGGGTTCATCGGGGCCAACTGTATTTTTTGCAGAGGCTGTTTACAATCTGACTGAAATTCCGGGCATCCGTTTTGTAAGCTTTGTTTTTGAAGAAGGCGACCATGCTTCACCGGGTGTATTTGACAGAAATACATTTAAGGATCAATAATAAGAGGTTTTCTAAAAGTAATTTTTTGCCACAAAGACACGAAGTCTCGAAGTAAAGAAACGTTGATTTTCAATTCTTCGTGTCCTTGTGCCTTCGTGGCAATTCTTTAAATCCCGGTCTTTATTATGGATAGCCAACTATCTTATTTAGGAAACTTCTCTACCTTATTATTTACTGGCTTCACTGTTTTCAGGTAAGCATAAATTGCTTTCAGATCAGCATCAGTCATACCGGCATATTCCACCAGCGGCATCACTGTGTTCTGATTACCTGCATCATATTTATACCCTTTCTCTTCCCGGTAAACAATGAATTTATTTAAGAACCGCTCCTCTGTCCAGGCGCCGATACCAGTTGCGGAGTCGCTTGTGATATTTGCTGAATTCACCACTGTTTTTGGAATATGAAACGTATTGCCACCTGCATATGCTCTGCTGAAATCCAGTTGCCCTTTAACAAAGGGAGTATGACAGGTAGCACAATCAGCCACTGTAGCTATGTACTCGCCGTATTTCACTACGTCAGATGCTGCCGGTCGAACGTTATTATCAACTGAAGGTTGCAAAGCCTGCGCCGGGTAAGCCATGGCAATGGGTATCATCATTTTCCTGTCAGGCACTTTATTTTTGATTGGTTTTAATGTACGGAGGTAAGCGATAATAGCAAGCAGGTCATCTTTGGCCATCCTGTTGAAATTGGCATAGGGCATCAATGGAAATAAGGTGTCGCCTTTCTTACTAATGCCCTGAGTAATGGCTCTTAAAATTTCATCATCCGTCCAGGTACCAATACCGGTTTCATTATCCGGTGTAATGTTCTTTGCATAAAAAACACCGGGAATAGCATCCAGTATTTCGTTACTGAAAACATCTCCACCCCCGCCTTCTGTACCCGGAGTGACGGGACCGGAGTACTGGCTAAAGTCTCTTTTACTATGACAGTGAATACAGGCCGCCACATGATTAGCCAGGTAGTCTCCCCTTTCTATTACTTTTTTCAGGGAGTCTTCTTTGTTGTCTCCGGCAGTGGGCTCGGATTTTTTGTCTTTACAGGAAGAAAAATAAGCAGCAGCAATGATGAGAGTGAACATTGCTGCAAAGGCAATGTACTTTTTCATGTTGGTTTTGTTTAAGTTAGTTAGCAAAAAGCAATAAAAGGTATAAACAATTTTTCAATGCCTCCAAAAAAATATTGGAAAACTTGCAGAGTAAAGCAGAAACTTTTGTTGATAGAAGTTAATAAGTTATTAGCTGTTTCAGCTGTAATGAATTATCTAATACTACAAGACCGGCATTAAACCCCTTTTCAATTTTGCCAATATGGCTGTCAAGCCGTAATACCCGGGCAGGATAAAGGCTGCACATCCGAAGCGCTTCGCATAATTCAATTCTGCATTCCTGTACCAGGTTTTGCAAAGCCTTTTGCATGGTTAAAGCTGAGCCACTCAATACTCCGCCGGCTTCATACTTATCACCAGCCCGCTGATGTTGGTAATAGCCCTCACTGGTATCAGTCACTGCATCGGTAATAGCAAACAATCTTTCACCCATTGTTTTTTTGGCAATTCGAATAGCAGTATAGTCAACATGATAGCCATCAGGAATGATACTCGCCATTACCTTTTCATCATCCATGGTGGCACCCACAAGGCCCGGCTCCCGGTGGTGTAAAGGACTCATGGCATTGTATAAATGCGTAACAGCTCCAACACCATTTGCGAAGCCCTGTATGGCTTCAGTATAGGTTGCGTTGCTGTGCCCGGCAGAAACAACAACATCGTAGGAGAGAATCAGGTCAATTACTTCCTTGCTAACACACTCTGGAGCAAGGGTGATCATTTTGATAATTCCCTTGCCATGTTCCAGCAGCTCTTTTACTTCGTGTACAGAAGGCGAATGAATAAGCGATTCAATATGTGCTCCTCTTTTTGCCTTGTTAAGCCACGGGCCTTCCAGGTGAATACCAAGTATTCCTTTGCCATCTTTGCCCAAATAATCCCTGACAGCATCCATGCTTCTGAAAAAAACATCTCTCGTATTAGTGGCTACTGTTGGTAAACACCAGGCCGCTCCGCCGGTACGACAATAATGAACCAGGCTCCCGAGTGAATTTTTTTCCGGATAAACTGCCAGCAATTTTCCAAATGCACCGTATATCTGCAAATCAATAAATGCCGGGGCAATAATGCAGTCTTTATAGTGTTCCGGCTCAAAGGAAGAAGGTAATTCTGTATTTAAAATCAGCTCTTTGACCTTCCCGTCTTCAATAATAACGGAATGATCTGTTAACCAGCTATCGCCTGTAAAAATTCGACTGGCAGTTAATATCCTCACAGTTTACATAGTTTGAAGGAAGATAAAGCAATCTAATTTAACCCAAGGTCTTCCCGGCTAATAAAAATAATCATCGGTTCAATAGCAGAAAATATCTCACCGGTTTCCCTGTCATTAAGTAACCGGTGATAATTATGCAAGTGTATTCTTTTTTCAGCATCCACTTTGATATATCTATAGCCTGAAGGCCTATTGTTTGTATCATTTATACGAATGTATAAAGAGTGATTGTTGCTGTTATACTTACAATAATTAAACCTGACCAGGTAATGGCCTTTTGCAAAATGATAGACAGTGTCATGACTATACCAGTAATGAATGGCTGTTTTGGCAACCCGGTATTTTAAAAAATCTTCGTAAATCAA
The DNA here is from genome assembly GCA_964409055.1 of uncultured Chitinophaga sp. GTDB lineage: Bacteria > Bacteroidota > Bacteroidia > Chitinophagales > Chitinophagaceae > JJ008. Next base: position 18,991 of record CAYPBW010000007.1, read on the forward strand.
AAAGTAGCAGGTATCGGCAGCAGAGCTTAACCCCGTTCCGTAAAGAGTGTCTATAACTACTTTCCTGTCACTATCAACCAGCACCGGGTTCAGCCGGCTCATTTCCCCGGATGTTGCATCGGTTTTCAATAAAATCATTCCACTGCAATCCCAGGGACAATGCTGTGCCCCGGCCAGGTGGGAAACTATGAACAGGATAATTATGAGCACCTTTCTCATAGAATTAAAATAAGCATTTACAATATAATCGTTCTACCCAACTCCGGGTATTTCATCTTCTTTCCCCTCGATTAAAAGCTGTAAATTCATGTCATTAATCAATAATCATGGCTGGATCTTTTTTGGGCAGAGTTTCTGCTTGTTTTATTTTTTTTATTTGCTTTGGTAACTCTTCTTTATACAGTCAACACAGGGAAAAAGTGCTGCATGACCTGAATAGCCTATTGATAAATACGGTAATGGATGACCTTTTCAACCCTACTGTCTCCAGCCGGATTTATACATATCCGAATATCGCATTTTATGAATGTGTACGCCACGAAGACAAATCCTTTCCTACACTGACAGGCAAATTAACCGCCTTTCCTAAACTTACTGTACTGCCTAAACCAAAAACTGATTTTTTGATTGCTGCTGCAATTTCATTTTCCTATGTTGGCCAAAGCCTTGTTGGTTCTGAGCATAAAATAGAAGCCTGGCGCAATCAGTTTGTCGATTCCTTAAGACTAGCAATTGACACCAGCATTCTTTCCAATTCCATAGCATTTGGTAAAACGACAGCTGATCAAATCATCGCCTGGATAAAAAAAGATAACTATGGTGAAACAAGGGCAATGATGAGATATGTAATATCTGACAAGGTTGGCAAATGGCAGCCAACCCCTGTGGATTTCATGCCTGCACTGGAACCCAACTGGGGCTATATGCGGCCAATGACATTGAAAAAGGCTTCCCAGTTCTCGCCCGACAAGAAGCTTGTTTTCAGCATGGAAAAAAAATCACTTTTCTATAAAAATGTGCTGGAGGTATATAATACAGTTAATAACCTTGACAGCGGCAAGAAAGCTATAGCTTTATACTGGGACGACAACCCGAATATTTCTGTTGAGCAGGGGCACTTCAATTATTTCATTCACAAAATATCACCTGCAGGGCATTGGCTGATGATAACCCGCCAGGCCTGCCTGGAAAAAAAAGTCAACCTTGTCAAAGCATCACAGGCCTATACATTAACCAGCATAGCTCTCTATGATGCCTTTATCAGTTGCTGGTTTGAAAAATATAAAACTGATTTGGTAAGACCTATCACAGTAATAAAAAGATATATTGATGAAAAATGGGAGCCCTATATTCAAACACCCCCTTTTCCTGAATTTACCAGCGGGCATGCTGTCATTTCAAATGCTGCGGCAACCGTATTAACCCGGCTGCTGGGAGAAAATTATTCTTTCACAGATAATACTGAAATACCCTTTGGTATTCAACCCCGAACCTTTGCTTCTTTTTATAAAGCAGCCGAAGAAAGTGCCTGGAGCCGTGTATATGCGGGGATACACTACCCCGAAACAGCCAGAATCAGCATTAAACAGGGAAAACAAATAGGGCAATACGTATTAAATACAATATTAACTTCACAGGGAACAAAAACCAGTAAATGAGTGCCAACAGAATCTTTGTCTTTCTGCTATGCTGCTATGCTTGTGCATTACCGGGAACTGCACAGTCTCCCGGCGAAAAGAAATTGTTCTCAGCACTTCCTTCCACTTATACCGGCGTTACCTTCCGGAACGACGTATATGAGGATAATAAGTTTTTCTATTACGATTATATGTATCTCTATAATGGAGCAGGTGTAAGCATTGGTGATATTAATAATGACGGGTTACAGGACCTGTACTTTAGTTCTACAACAGGCTTCAATAAACTTTTTCTCAACCTTGGTAATCTTCAGTTTAAAGACATAACCGAACAGGCCGGGGTAAACGGCGGTATGGGTATAAAGACCGGGGTAAATATGATTGACCTGAATGGCGATGGCTTACTTGATATTGTAGTTTCAAAAAGCGGCCCCTTTGATATTCCATACCGTCAAAAGATCGTTTATATCAATAATGGCAATCTCACCTTTACTGACAGGGCAGCAGCATATGGGCTGAATGAACCCGGCCATACCACTCAGACCTATTTTCTTGATTTTGACATGGATGGCGACATGGATGCATTCTTTGTAAACCATTCGATGGACTTCAACAACAACATGGTAGTAAATGCCAAAATGGAAAATGGCAAAATGGTGATGATTGATGATACTGCCAGGCAATATGTGAGCTGCAGGTTATATGAAAACAGGAATGGCCGTTTTACTGATATAAGTCAAACGGCGGGTATTTCTACCAATTCCTTTGCACTTAGTGCTTCTATTGCTGATATCAATAACGATGGCTGGCCTGACATTTATATAGCAAATGATTTTAAAAAACCCGATTACCTTTTTATCAATAACAAAAATGGTACTTTCTCCGATAAGCTAACGGATTACTTTAAACATATCAGCCAGGCTTCTATGGGTTCTGATATTGCCGATATCAATAATGATGGACTGGAAGATATTTTTGTACTGGACATGGCTTTTGAAGATCCGGTGAGGCAAAAAAAATTATTTACACAGCATCTTAACTACGATAAGTTTCACATCGGAGTGCAACTGGGGCTTTTTCATCAATACCCGCATAACGTCTTGCAGCTAAATAACGGTAACGGAACATTTAGCGAGATCGCCTATCATGCAGGTGTGGCTGAAACGGACTGGAGCTGGACACCGCTTATTGCTGATTTTGATAATGATGGCTGGAAGGATATATATATCACCAATGGATTAAAAAGGGATGTAAACGACTGGGATTACAGAGGTTTTTTTATTGATTCAATCAAAAATTTAATTGCAAAGGGTATCAAAGTAGACATGGTACAATGGTTTAGCCAGATACCCTCTGTTCCTGTCAAGAATTATTTTTACCGGAACAATGGTTCTCTCCGTTTTGATAATTATACGGATAAATGGACTGATGAACCCGCATCTCTGTCCAATGGTGCTGCTTATGCAGACCTTGATAACGACGGCGATCTGGATATAGTTGTCAACAATGTGGAGGGAGAGGCATTTGTTCTAAAAAACAATCAGAACGAAATCAATCAATCCGGGTTTATCCGATTTCGGATATTGAGGGATAAAAATAGTAATCAGGAGGTTTACGGGACAACTGTAAAACTCAGTTTTAAAAATCAAAAAAGCCAGTTTCAGCGATACGAACCGCAGCGGGGCTATATGTCTTCCAATGAACATTTTCTTCATTTCGGTACCGGCTATGAAACATTTGTTGAAGAGGCAATAATTATATTTCCATCCGGTAAAACACAGCAATTAAAAAATATTAAACCTGGCCAGGTTCTTACAATTTATGAAGAAGATGCAACTGCATTGCAGCCAGCTGAGAAAACTGTTTCAGATAAGTTGTTCTATGCTGACAACAGTAAACGATTTTCCTATACTCACAAGGAAAATGATTTTATCGACTTTAAAAGAGAACCTTTAATTCCCTATAAGTGCAGCCGCAAGGGCCCCTTTTATGCCAAAGCTGATGTAAATGGTGATGGCCGTGAAGACATTTATGTTGGTGGGGCCGCTGGCGCTGAAGGAGTGTTAATGTTGCAAAACGCAGACGGGATTTTTGTAAAAAAAGTGCAGGCTGCTTTTGTTAATGACAAGAAAATGGAAGATGGTGGTGCAGTATTTTTTGATGCAGACGGTGACAGGGATATGGATATATATGTCGTCAGCGGCGGTTCAGAATTTCCTGCTTCCAGCCCGTTATACCAGGACAGGCTCTACCTAAATGACGGAAAAGGAAACTTTACCCGTTCATTGACAGCCTTACCTAAGGAGACGAATAATGGTTCTGTAGTTGTAGCTGCTGATATTGACGATGACGGTGACATGGATCTGTTTATAGGCGGTGGCGTAATGCCCGGCAGGTTTCCCATGCATGATAAAAATATTATTCTGCAAAACAACAGGGGCAAGTTCACAAATATTACAGACGGCTTTGCCCCTGAACTGGCCAATACAGGAATTGTAAATTATGCAGCATGGGAAGATATTGATGGTGATAAGAAAAACGAATTGGTGATTGCCGGAGAGTGGATGCCCATAATGATTTTTAAAAACAATAATAATAAGTTAAGCCAGGTTACGTCCACCGTTACGGTAAATAGCCACAGTGGGAAAACAGAAAATATTTCAATGAACAATATCAAGGGTTGGTGGAATACTGTTTTGCTAACGGATATTGATAAAGACGGTGATATTGATATACTGGCCGGCAACCGTGGCACCAACTCAAGAATAGTGGCCAAACTGGAGGAGCCCTGTACCGTATATGCCAAAGACTTCGACAATAACGGAAGTTATGATGCCATCCTGGGTTACTATATCCGGGGAAAATGCTATCCTATGTATCACCGGGATCAGCTGATTGATCAAATGCCTTCCATGCGGAAAAAATTCTACCGCTACCATCTTTATGCAGTAAAAACACTTGATGAAATTTTAAGTGAAGAACAAAAGAAGGGAATGGATATTTATACATCCACCTGTTTTGAATCAGGCATTTTTATTAACGAGGGGAATAATCATTTTCGGTTTGAAGAATTTCCTGAGCTGGCACAAATATCTACGATCAATGATATGATTGCAGGCGACTTCGATAATGACGGAAATACGGATATTATTATTGGCGGCAACTCATCCGATCCGGAAATCGGAACCGGAAGCTATGATGCAATGGCTGTATTGTTCCTGAAAGGAGATGGTAAAGGAAACCTGACGGCCAATACTTTATCCGGCCTGCCTAACAATGGAGAGGTCAGGAGAATAATCAACCTCAGTCAAAACAATTCACTTATATTATTGAAAAACAACGGACCTGCTCAAGTTATTTTAAAGAGGGCTAACTAACGTCATCCTGTCACAAACCGATAGCCAATTCCTTTGATAGTAATAATTTCTAAAGAAGGATCTTCTTTCAGGTAGCTGCGTAATTTGGTAATGTAAACATCAAGGTTACGGCTGTTGAAAAAAGAATCATTACCCCAAAGAAGGTTAAGGATATCTTTCCGGTCAATGATCTTATCCCGGTTCTCATATAACAATTTCAGTAATTCGCTTTCACGGTAAGACAGTTTACGTTCTTCCTTTTCTCCAGCTAATACCTGCCGGTTCAGGTGAAAAGTATACTTACCGATAGCTGCAGTTCCGCCGTGTATTTTTGTAGTGCCTTCTGACTTATTTCGCAAAAGGTTTTGTATCCGGACAATCAGCTCTTCCATGCTGAAGGGCTTTCTTACATAATCATTGCCTCCCAATGAGAATCCCTTTACCACATCTTCCGTTTGTGTTTTTGCCGTTAAAAAAATAATGGGAATCTCTTCATTCAATTCTCTTATCTCGTCAGCGATCGTAAAACCATCCTTATTGGGCAACATCACATCCAGTACACAGATATCAGGATTTGCTTTTTTGAACAGGTCAAGCACTTTGGCCCCGTCATCTTCCATGATCACTTCAAAGCCGCGGCTTTCCAGGCTTTCCCTGACTATCTTGCCCAGGAAAAGTTCATCTTCCACATATAATACTTTTACGTTTGTCACGATACTTGTTTTGGTAAATGAATGGTAAATGTGACCCCGTTCCCTTCGTTATTAGAAACATCTATCGTTCCTCTATGCTGCTGAATGACCCTTGCTGCGTAACTCAGTCCCAATCCATACCCTTTTGCATTATGCGTATCCCCATGAGGCACCCGGAAAAACTTGTCAAATATTTTGTCCTTATACGCTGATGGAATTCCAATACCGTTATCGGCTACGCTAAATATAATTTGTTGATCGGTTCCCATAATCCTGATATCAATCACCGGTTTTTCTTTGCTGTACTTCAGGGCATTGTCCAGCAGGTTGAAAACAACACTTAACAAATGAAGCCTGTCTCCCTGCAGGCCCGTTTCGCCCTCCGCAGTTACACTCACTGTTGCCTTCCTCTTTTCCAGTTGAAGTTTTAAGGAAGAAACGACTTCGTCTGTTATCTCCTTCATATTAACCGGCTCATACTTCAGGTCAATCTCTTTCTTTTCAAACATGGACAACTTCAGCACTTTATCCACCAGCAAACTCAGTCGCTGTAGCTCATTGGAAGAAATATCCAGGTATTCTTTGGTACGTTGGGGATCCTGTATCGCATTAAAATTCCTCAATGCCTCAATTGCTACACCAACTGTAGCAATAGGAGTCTTTAATTCATGTGTGATATTACTGATGAATTCGTTTTTCAATTCTGCCAGTCTTCTTTGTTTTAGTAAGTTACGGTATAGCAAAAAGAAGGACAGTATCGTAATCCCCAATAATAGTATTGAAAATAATATTGGTTGGGCAATCCGTTTCATCAGGTAGGGAAATGTGTTACCCAGTTCTAGCTTATAAGTAACAGGGTTGGCCAGCCCGATTGTTACCTCGTTAAGCTTTGGCCCGTCTGCTGAAGCGGTATCTGTGCGGATAACCGAAAAGGGAATATTTAGTTTTTCCTGAGCCAGTGCCTGCCGGTAAGCAGAGTCAATTTCCGCTACCTTCAGCGAATCTTGTAAAGAATCAACCCCGTATAATAAATTAAATACCCTGTCCCTGCCCTGGGTTGGTGATGTGGGTGGTTCGTTAAGAACCTGCGAATCTTTTGTTACACTCATTGTGTTGTTGTTGAGTGTAATAATTGTACGGCCCTTTGTTTCATTCTTAAGGGAGTCTTTGAGTTTGCCTTTTATAACATTGATAGTGGATACTATTTCCTGGCGGGGAGCCACTCTTACTTTTAAATGCTCTTCGCCGTCATTGGCCATAAATACCCTCACCGTAGGTTTGCCGCTTTTGCCTTCCCAATTTATGCCGTCCAGCTTAAGTTTGGCCACCTGCAGTTGCAGTACCGCTTCCCGGAAAGCCATCTCTGTTTTAATAGTCAGTGATTTTTTCTCCCGTTCATAGTTTTGCCGGAGCCAATACAACTGAAAGCCGGTGATGCCGACAATGGCAACGATCATTAATATAGCTAACCAGCGAAGACGGTTCATACAATTTGTTTACAGAACAAATGTAAACCAATACTGGTGGTAGTTTCAGGGGCATTAACCTTTATTAACCTAAAAGAAAGGTGGCTTAACTTATCTTGCCTGTTTCCATATATAGTTTTGTTGAAAATATTTAAACAATGAAGAAATATCTCCTCACTGCTTGCGGCATTTTTGGTCTGCTGGCATTACAGGCACAAACCAGCCAGGGAAAAGTAATCTATGACCGTACTGTAAAACTTCAGTTCAGCTTTGCCGGTATGCCCGGCGGCATGGAACAGCAGATGCCTACCAGCCGTACCGATAAGTATGAGCTAATCTTTGGTAATAACCAAAGCCTCTGGAAACAGGCTGAAAATGATAATACGGATGATGGCGGCGCTTTTCAAACAGAAGGAGGAGCACAGATAAGAATGATCGTAGCCGGAAATAATGATGTGCTCTATACCAACCTGGAAACCGGTAAGAAAACAGAACGCCGGGAGTTGATGGATAAAAATTTCATTGTAGATGACACTGTTTCTAAATTGAAGTGGAAGATGACCGGAGAAACAAAAACAATACTTGGACATAACTGCATGAAAGCAACTGCTACCCGTACCAGCAAAAGAACGATAATGAACATGGATAATGGTGTAATGGAAAGAAAAGAAGTGGATGATACGGCCGCTATTGTTGCCTGGTTTGCTACGGACATTCCTGTATCTGCGGGACCCTCAGAATTTCAGGGGCAATTACCTGGCTTGATATTGGAACTGGACGTAAAAGACGGCACGCAACTATTTAAAGCTGTGAGTATTTCGGAAAAAGCAGATTTAGCAGAAATTAAAGAACCAGCCGGCAAAAAAAGATATTCTGCTGCCGAATTCAAAGAAGAAAGAGAAAAAATGCTGAAAGAAATGAACCAGAATAATGGCGGTGGAAGAAGAATTATCCGCATGAATTAAGAACATTTTTAACAGAAGAAAAAGGCTGTCTTTATCGAGACAGCCTTATAATCTTGTTTATCAGTTTCGCTGTTGTTTTGGCATGTGTTCATCCATATACTTGTTATAGGTCTTATTCCATTCATTCAGCGCTGAGGTACCCTGTTTGTTCATCTCTGTCATAGATGAATTAAACTTTCCCAGCACTGCATTGATATCATTAACCGCTTTATTATACTGATCCACATCCTGCTGGGTCCGTTTACCAGCTGATTTAGATTCAAATTGTTTTTTTATTTTATTGAACTCTTCTTCTTTCAGGAAATAATCCGTGATTCCCGGCCCCCTTGCCGCTACCGATCTGTAATAGTCCATCATTTTCATTCCAATGGCTATTAGTGAATTGTCACCGTTATAACCCTTCAGTTTTTTTAGTTTGTCGTCCCCTTCATCAGCAAACTTTTTCAAAGAACTAATATTTTGTTCAATACTTACGAGGTTTTTTTTACTGATTGCATCCATCAGGTAAGCTTCCTGTTTATAGCATTTAAAAAAAACAAGGTAAACAGCATTGCAATGGTCCATAACCTCGTTTACAATCCTGGCTTTCCGGTCAATTTCTGATTCATTTGTAAGCAGATTAATATTGTTTTTTGCGGCAAACTGTTTCTGGGCCTCTCTCAGCCTGTCATGTGCCTCCGAAAGTTTTTCCTGTGCTTTTTCCTGTGCCAGCAGGTAGGCTTCCATCGCATCATAACTTTGTTCGGCTATTTCTTCCATGTTTACAATTTTTCCATAATCTTCGTTAAAAACGTTGTAGAGCATTTTAAGGTACCCGGAAGAAGAATCTCTGTAGGATTTATCTCCTTTCCATGGCGGCATTCCCATAATGGCATAGCGGGAATCGCTGATAGCATTTACTACTTCCACCCTTCTTTTCTCCACCTTGCGGGCACTCTTTCCATGTGATACTGCGCTGAGATAAACAAGATATCTTACCGTCATGTCTTCATTTACTTTTCCAATATGGTCCATATACTGGGCTGCTGTTTCAAATACCTGTGCAGTGGAGTAATTAAAACAAAAGAGGCTGATAAGCGGCAATAATATTTTCATTAACAGATGCTTCATGATGTTAGTTTTTAGGAGCAGTTTTTTGTAAATCTATTAAATCAATAAGAATCCGGAATGTTTCCTGTAAATGGATATCACGGGATATTTCCTCCAGCCAGGCAGTATTTCTTTCGTTGCTGTACTCATCTTTCAGAAAAAGTTTATCAGAAGTATGATTTTCAGCAACAAAACTGCTGGCCTTTTTGCTTTCGCCTTTTACCAGTTCCAGGTTCAAGGATTGTTCTGCTGCCCATTTCTCAAAAAGTTCAGCTTTCAGCGGTACTGTTCTTGTAGCTGACTGAAAGGCTTTTCTTTGTTCATTCACGATCTGCCTGATGAACTGGAACTCCTGAATATCTTTTACTCTTGTTTCGCTTCGCACAGCCAGTTCCTTCAGCGGTAAATAAGGAAGTGGCTTATAGTAATTATTTCTTTTTACTGAATCTGCAGGCAGGCAAAATAATTCATACCTCTCTCCTATCTGAAGGCCTTCAAAAGCATCGTGCAGGGAGATGTCAGGTTTTACACCAAATTGTTGACTTGTACCACCGTTCACCCTGTATAATTTACCTACAGTTATTTTAATAATATCCCTGTTCTCACCACCTGTAATTACTTTATTTGTAATTGTATCCATTGGAAAAAGCTGTTGCATAGTGGCCTTGCCATAGGTATTACTGCCAACAATAACTGCCCTGTTGTAGTCCTGCAGGGAGGCAGCCAGCATTTCAGATGCAGATGCGCTTTGCCCGTTTATGAGCAAGGCCATCGGGCCGTCATAAATCGTTCCGCGGTTGGGATCTTTCAGTGTCAGCACCTTTCCATCTCTTTCTTTAATAGCAGCCAGGGGACCTTCGTCAATAAATATTCCGGTTAATTCCATTGCCTCGCCTATTGATCCGCCACCATTATAGCGTACATCAAGTATAAGACCTTCAATATTTTCCCGTTTTAATTTTAGAACTTCTTTGGCAACATCATTAGCGCAACTTGACCCCTTTTCATTTTCCCACTCTGTATAAAATCCGGGCAGTACTATATAACCAATTTTTTTATCCCCTTTTAAAATAAACCCTCTTACAATATTTTCTTCATTCTCTGCCTTTTCTTTCTTCAACAGTACATTGCTCATGGTACCATCGGCCTTTTTGAAACGAAACATCATTTTATCATGAACGGACTGATCGAGAACTTCATAAACCTCTTCCAATGAGGCCCCGGTCATATCCTGCACCTGTTTTCCTTCCCATAACAAGCTGATGAGCTCATCCCCTTTGTTTATTTCTCCTGACTTCCAGGCAGCCCCGCCGGGGGACAACTGTTTTACAACGATATTACCCGCATCGCTTTCATCAAATACAATTCCAAAGAAATAACCCTCGGTACTTAGTTCTGCCTGTATCATTTCTTTACCCTGTGGTGAAAAATAATTACTGTGCGGATCGAAGCAGGTGGTAACCGCATTGAGGTATATTTCCGATAATACCTGGTCAAAACCTGACGGATGTTCCAGTATCTTTTTTAAAAGCTTAATTTCTGCTTTCCTGATTTTCTCTCTTGCTTTGGGTTCAAGAACATGAATGGATTCTTTTAATTTTCCTTTACTCAAACTATCTGCACTTGCTGCATCATACATTTCATCCAGCATCCTGAATTTGAGGTAGCGGCCCCAGAGTTTAAATAATGTGGCCCTGTCTGTCGAAAAATTAAATATGTTATGATGGCGGCTCTGAGAAATTGTTTCCTCCGCTGAAAAATCAAAGGGTTTTTGGGTTAGTGATTGAATGATCGTATCAGCTCTTAATAAAGCATTTTTATATAAAACAGACAGTTTATCAAAAAAAGCCCAGCCATTTCCATTTATTTCATCATCCAGATTATATTGAAAAGCCTGTAACAGTTTGTATTCCGGAGCTGTAAAAAGTAATCGCCTTGGATCCGTATTTTCAATTATTGTATTAAACAGATGATGTGAAAGACTATCATTAACCGGACGGGGTGAAAAATGCTTGCGCTGCAGCATTGTACGCAGCACTATTGCTTTTTGCTGCAGCTGCGGCATTTGCGAGAAAAGGGGTATTCCAGTTACTGGTATAACAAAAAGCAACAGCAGGATTCGCTTCATCCGGAAAGGTTTTCGTAGAAAACTAAGCTAATTAATTACCCGTAAAATGAAAAGAATTAACTAATAAAAATGAGAAGACCTGCCTTACTATTCTTAAACACAAATTCCTTATATTAGTTAGTTATGATACAGCAGGAGTTCGCCAATAATATTGCAATCATTGTAAGTTCGGATACCAGTATTACCGGGCTTGCTGCCGGAGGTTCCTGGATCACAGGCGAACTGGATGAGTATTCTGACCTTGATCTTATACTGGTAACTAAAGAAAAAGTCAGCAATGATAAAGAAAAAATGATAGCCTATGCCAAAACCTTTGGTAATTTCATTTCCGGCTTTACCGGGGAACATGTAGGGGAGCCCCGGTTATTGATCTGCCTTTATGATGACCCCTTACTGCATGTAGATATCAAGTTTCTTACGCTGGAAGAATTTCGAAACAGAATAGAGAACCCTGCTGTACTTTTTGAAAGGGATAATCTTCTTACCAATATCATACAGTCTACCAGGGCCGAGTGGCCACAACCCGATTTTCAGTGGATCGAAGACCGGTTCTGGACATGGGTGCATTATGCCTGTATGAAGATTGGACGGGGTGAACTGATGGAGGCTTATGACTTTCTTTCCTTTTTGCGCCAAAGCGTTTTATCACCTTTATTGCAGGTTAAAAATAATAAACAGGTTCGTGGCCTTCGAAGAGTGGAGACACAACTCAGTCTCTCAGACCTGGAGAATTTGAAAATAACCATTGCCCAGTATAATAAAGCATCTATCATCAAAGCACTGGACAATTCCATCAGTATTTACAAATCACTTCGCAGAAAATTATTTCCTGCAACCATTACCCTGCAGGAAAAAGCCGAAAAGAAAAGCCTTGAATATTTTAAACAAATAAAGAAGGCCTAAAGAAAATATTCTATCTCGCAATGATTCTCATACCGCCGCCACCGGCATTATTCAAACCTGTTTTACTCAGGCTGTAGGTGAAGCTGAGCTGGAAGAAACGGCGTAGTGTCAATACCCGGCTGTCTTCAATATAGTTATTGTTTGTATTACGGCTTACACCAATGTTCTTATTCAGGAGGTCCACAGCGCTGAGCTTAAGCTCTCCGCGGTTATACTTCAGGAATTGTTTGCTGATACTGGCATTCCAGATTGGCACTTCCAGGTTGAACCCTGCTGCCCGCTGGCTGTTGATGGTATAAGTGAAGTTTGTAGAAAAGAAAAACTGTTTGGGCAATTGCCAGTCTGTTGATGCATTATACTCCTGCGAAATATTTTTTGTATTCAGCTCGGGCCGCAATGAATACTTTGTATTATTATAACTCACCGCTGCCCCTACGGCAATATTGAGCTTATCTGTCGGGTTCATATCTAACCGCAACTCCGGACCAAATGACAGTGTTTTTATATCATTACCACTTCCGTTAATAAACTGCTTGCTTTTAAAATACCCGGTGCGGCTGCTCAGTTCAATTGTCCCTTTCAGAAAACGAACCGGGTGGCTGTAGCTGATATTGCTGTTAAGATTATATACGCCGTTTACATTCACAGGTTTTGTTCTTTTTACACCCAGCTGATTGACTGTATCGTAATTCACAATTTTGTTCTGCGTAGACTGCAGGGTGAAAAAGAGAAACAGGTTTTTATTTTTATACGGACTGACAAGTGTAAGATTTCCCTGCACCGTATGCATGAACTCCTGTTTCAGATCAGGGTTACCATCTCTTATATTCAGCGGGTTGCTGATATCAGGAACAGGTTGCAGCTGTGACATGGTTGGCTGATTGGTGGATGTATTATAACTAAGCGTAAAGGTTTTAAACCTCGTAAAATTGTATTGAAACCTTGCATTGGGTAACCAGTTATGAAATGTTTTGCTGATAGTTGAATCTTTTATACCACTTTTGATTTTTCCTTCCAGCTCTGCCTGCTGCCAGGTTAATCCTACCGCATAGTTGTACTTCTTCTTTTGTGTGCGGATACGTAGTCCGCCATTGGTAAAGCCATATGTGTTTTCGAAATTATTACTCAGCATATTATTAAACTGATCATACTTTCCGTTTCCTTTATTGAAATCATAGGTCTTACGCTGCGATGTACTTTTTGTATTGCTGCGGCTGGTACTCAATTCCAGCAATGATTTCTTGAAAACAGGCTCGGTATATACTGCCCTTGCTGTATAGCCTCTCAAATCACTTTCAGAAAAATTTTGCTGGTTCAGTGTATCCCTTCTCAGTAATGACCCGTTGCTGTTATAAAAACTGTTGATGGAGGAAAGGCTTCCGTCTCCATCGCTTTCATTCAGGCTTGTTTGTAAGGAAAGAGAAAATGTTCTCCCTTTACGGGCAAATTTTCTCCTCCAGATAGCTTCATTACGAAATGTATAGCCATCATTATTGCTGGTTGTATTGCTAAATCCCGCATTGGCAAGTATTTTATCTTCCGATAATGTCTGGTAATCAGATTGTGAACGGTTATTGGTTTTTTGGTAGCTGAAAGATGGAGTGATACGTAATGAGTTCATCGAATCAATCTGGTACAGCAGGTTCAGGTTTAGCCGGTGATTATTGCTCAGGTTATCAGACAGTGCATTTTGCCGGTAGAAATATGAAGAATCAGGCAGAAAATACTGCCTTTCAATACTGCTCTCCTGCTTCGGATTAAAGCGGTTGTAGAAATAATTGCTTTGAAAATCGAGCTTGTTCCCTATAATGTTATTGTAATTTAGTCCGCCTCCCCAGGTGGTATTGATACCGCTATTCCGTCCGCCTGCATTTACACCCATAGCTGCTGCATCATCTGCCGACAGGTTGATATTGATATTACCGCCCCCGGCCCTTTGCATCCTTGCCAGCTCACCGGTGAAGTTTAGAATGTCCATAAATGAAAATCCTTCGGCATTCGTATTGTTGCCCATTCCTATCGCAGAAAGTTGCCTTGCTCCTTTAAAAGAATTTATATTGAACCTTCCTTCATACCGCTCTTTGGTACCTCCACCTGCCATTGCTTTTCCAAACAAACCTTTTTTCTTGTCTTTCTTTAGTTTGAGGTTTATCGTTTTTTCGTAGTTACCATCTTCAAAACCTGTTAGCTGGGCCTGGTCGCTTTGCCTGTCATACACCTGCACCTTATCCACGGCATCGGCCGGTAAGTTTTTGGTAGCAATCTTGGGATCATTGCCAAAGAATTCTTTGCCATCTACCAGCACCCTGTTCACTTTCTCCCCCTGTGCTTTGATCGTTCCGTCTTTTTCTACTTTCACTCCAGGCAATCTTTTCAGAAGGTCTTCCACATTAGCATTGGGCTGTACCTTAAAAGATCCGGCATTGTACTGTATGGTATCATTGATCATCGTGATGGGCGGAGCCTCAGCCGCCAGTACTACTTCTTCCAGCACTTTGGTTTTATCGCTGATGGGCAGGTTACCCATGTCGACCAGCCTGCTGCTATCACTGATAGTAAAATATTTATTGCTGTTATGGTAGTTCACATGAGTTATCAGCAGACGGTATTCCCCGTTGGTAAGTCCTCTCAATTCAAAGCGGCCATCACTGCCTGTCATGGTGAAAGTAACCAGTGAAGAATCTTTCTTTTCAAGCACAGTAACAGTAGCCGCAGCCACGGGTTGCCGGCTGATGGTATCAAAGGCGATACCCTTTACAATACCATTTTTCTGGGCAGATACAGTTGCCGCAACTATCAAAAAGAAGGTAAATAAGACAGCTTTTCTCATAGCGAAGTCATTTCGGCTACGAAAATATTCCTGGTAAGCTATTCAATGGGTTAACCGGTCTTGTTTTAATGTTAATGAAGGTTAATAAATGGAAGCCAGTTAAATAGTTAACTGGTTAAAAGGGTAAAAATCATTTGTGTATGCAGAAAATTACAATTCCGTGGTGGCACCTCTCTCCTCATCCTCTCTTTCCCGGTCGTAGATCAGCAATTTTACTTTCCACTCCATCGGTTCCACTGCCTGCATGATGATCTCTACTTTCATTTTTTTCAACGATTCATGGCCGGGTTCCGGAGAAAGTAATATGGATGTAAATTTCATCTCTTCTTTTGGCTCTTCGAATGTTCCTTTCAGGTGGAGAGGTTTGTTATCGGCAAACCGGACAGAAAGATTATTGAGCTGGTTGAACAATGATTTAAACTTTTGCTTTGCCTTATCAAAATTCTCTGTAGTTATCATCACTGCTTCAAAGCTGCATACTTCTTTTTTGGCAGAGAAACGGGTAATGAACGATTCTTCAGCCCCATTCACTTTAAAATTGCAGGCATAGTCTGTTGACTGAGGATGTTGCATTATCACTTCACCCATCAGGTTAATAAACCGGTTAGGATAATCTTCAATAATTTTTTTGATATCACTGCTGATGCCTGCTGCTACCGGTATCTTTAACTGCGCCGGTGATTGAGTAAAGAATAGTGCACAAATAGTAAGCAGCACAAGTGGTTTTACGGTTTTTTTCATCAATGTTGGATTTAACGGGTTAGTAACAGGCTCCAATATTAGAAAAATTTATTTTTATTACATACTTTTAGAGTGAAACTATTCGTTTACCCTTAACAGAATATCCATTATGAAATGAGCCATAAAATTTTCGAGCTATTATACCAACCTGCGATGAAAATTTTATGGCGAATAACATGAGGCAAATTCATAAAACTAAAATATACTCATGAAAAACAGGCATCTGATTCATCACTATGAAGCAACAAAGATTTACAGTGATTACTACAAACCTTCCTTTAATTTATTCCGATTGCTGAAATCTGTATTATCTGTTTTGATCTCCGGTTCATCTCCTGCTGCCGGTCATTACAGAAGATAAACAAGCAGTACTAACCCATCATTATACTGACAAGGGCCTCACTAATGTGAAGCCCTTGTTTAATTTTATTAGATTTCGTCTAATACATTCTCATATTTCGCATTTGTCTTTCCATATTTCGTGGTACACCCGGCATAGTCTGTTGTTGGTTATTCCCTCCCATACGATTCAGGTTAAACAGGAGGCTCACCATGAAATAACGCCTCAGCACCATACTGTTCACATCTTCAAAGTAGTTATCTCCTGTATTACGGGTGATGCTCTGATTCTGGTTCAGAATGTCATTCACCGTAAACTTCAGTTCACCATTCTTTTTCTTAAAAAGCTGTTTGGCAATGGAGGCATTCCATAAAGGGATACTCTGGTTAAAGCCTTCGGCCCTTCCGGAGTTTACATAGTAGTCAATATCGGTAGAAAGAATAAAACCCGGTTTGGTGAATGTGCGGGCCACATCGGCTGAATAGGTTTGTGCGAAATAGTCTTCATTCAACGATTCGTTTACAGAATACTTCACATTGTAGTAGGACAAGCTGGCGTTGGCCGAAAGATCCCATTTTTCTTTGAGGTTGAAATTAGCGCCTGCCCGCTGTGTAAGTGTAAGCGTTTTACCGATATTTTCCTGCTTATATAATAAACTTACATCACGGTTATAATATACCAGTGATGTAAAATTCAGGCTTGAGCCTTTAAGTTTTACACTTTTGAAAGGCAGCCCCAAAGTGAAAAATGCAGACCCTGAATAGGAACCATCCAGGTTTACCGGCCTGGTTAGCTGTATTCCCCTTGAAAGAGTGTCAATACTGTTTACTATCCTGTTTTGAGTAGTAGTAAAACTTAGGTTGGCGGCAAGAAATTTAAACGTAAGGATATTGAAGGTGTTGTAATTCAGGTTCACGTTATGACTAAATTCCTGTTTCAATGCCGGGTTACCGGTTCTTACAAATAAGGGATTAGACACATCCGGCACATCCTGTAATTGTGTTACACTGGGTTGGTTGGTACGGCCCCGATAATTAAACCGTATGCCTTTGCTGCGGCTCGGTGTCCAGTTAAAGCTGGCCTGCGGAAAGAAGTTGGTAAAGGATTGTTTTGTAAGCGAATCCTTGTTGGTGATAGCCTGGTAGCTTTCGCTTGTCAGTGTGGCTCTTTGCACACCCAGGCCAACCTGGTAATTATATTTTTTCTCCTGTACCCTGAAGTTGGCCCCAAAACGGCTGGCTTCAAATATATTATTGAAACTATTGGTCAGCAGAAGGTTTTTAATATCATAATCACCCGTAACCGTATTATAGTTAAATGTCTTCTTATCTGATGTGTTCCGGTTATTGGTGTATGCATAATTGAACTCAAACAATTTATTCAAACCGGCAGGCTCTGTATAAGAAACACTTACTACATTATTACGGGTATAGGTTTGCTGTTCATTACGCTGGTTCTGGTTATTATTGCCCTGCTGTGTTCCGTCCGGCTTATAAAAACGGATCGGAGAGATATTGAATCCCTCACTTTCGCTTTCACCATAGGTATTGTTCCAGCCCAATGTAAGTGTGCGGCCGATCTTTTTAAATTTCTTCCTGTACAGGAAATTATTACCAAGGTTTAAACCATCCCTCACATTGGTATTCGTGGTACGGCTGGTCAAAGCCAGGTAATTCAAACTCGGCGAAGTGGACATGGTAGAAGAAGTATCATCATTATAATTATCAGACTTCTGAATCGTAAATGACGGAGTATAAAGAATAGAATTCATAGAATCGATCATGTATTCCATTCTTACATTAAACCGGTGATTCTGGTTTTTGTTGTCGGATACCGAACGACGGGTGAGGTAAGCAATAGAATCATCGGGGAAGAAAGTCTGGCGATAAGTGTTCTGCTCCTGCTCATTCCTGGTATTAGAATAGAAATAGCTTCCGCTGGCTTTTATTTTTGCTCCTTCTGTATTAAAGTTCAGCCCGGTTGACAAAGAACGGGTGATACCTGTGGGACCTGTGCCTGTTAAGCCCATAAAACCACCGCCTCTCGTTGACGCCATTGATAATCCACCAAAATTATTTCCACCGCCGCCAAAAGATCCACCCCCTCTGCCTCCGCCACCGCCAAATCCACTAAATCCCCCCATCGAACTAATGATATCGGAAAAAGAAAAGCCCTGTTTGTTGATATTATTGGCATTGAACAAAAGTGAAATTCTTTCAGTGCCCTTAAAAGCGTTTAAACTCAGATTACCTTCATACCGGCCGCCATTTTCACTGCTATTTCCACCAGCTGCCAATGCTCTTCCAAAGACTCCTTTGTTCTTATCCTTTTTCAGCTTGATGTTGATGGCCTTGGTACGGCTGCCATCATCTACTTTGGTAAATCTTGCCTGTTCGCTCATGTCATCAAACACCTGTACACTTTCTACCATATCAGCAGTTAAATTCTTTGTAGCGAGTTTAGGATCGTTACCAAAGAATTCTTTTCCATCCACATATACTTTTTGTACCTGTTCGCCCTGTGCCTGTACATTTCCGTCTTTATCTACCTGTACACCCGGAATTTTCTTCAGCAGATCTTCCACTGTTGCATTTGGTCTTGTTTTAAATGCATCGGCATTGAACTGCACCGTATCCTGTTTTATCACCACCGGGACAATACCTGTGACCACTACCTCTCCCAGTGTCTTAAAGTCTTTGGGCGGGTTTATTTCACCTATATCTACCGATTTGGATGTTGCAGTCAGCGAAACCGGTTTCCGGACGGTCTCGAATCCCTGGTAAGAAATCACCAACTGGTAATTCCCTTCGGTAAGGCCTTTTATTTCAAATACACCTTGCTTATTAGATAACGTAAAAGTGGCCAGTGAAGAGTCTTTGGCATTGATTAAGGATACCGTTGCGCCTGTAATGGGCTGTTTACCAGCAGTATCAATCAACTTTCCTTTGATGGAGCCATCGGCCTTTTGAGCATCGGCATTGAACAAAAGCCCAAATAACAAAAGGGATAAGGTAAAAATCTTCTTCATAATCAGTTTAATAAGTGTACGAAAATAGACGTAAGAACAACCTGCAACCTGCGAAGGTTGGGTGTTTTTGAGAAAAAAAGGATGGATAGCAATTTTGTAGCGATGTGCGGTTAGCGTCCGGGAAACAGCACATCTTTGTTTCGTTGCCAGATAGCCCGGTCAACGCTTTGCATACTTAATGTTGAATATCGCATTCCAATGAACATGGTTACAAATTGACCTGCCAGTAAGCCATACGCCAAATCACGGTTTTGGCCTTTGGCCGCCACACTTACAGCCATAACGCCGGCAGCCAGCGATAAAAACCGAAATACAGTACTGGTGGTTTTATATTTTCTCGATTTTTCATACCCGGCAAGGCCAAGGTCTGACATGGAAAACTCTTTGCTTAACTCTTTATAAGTAAGCCGCTCATTTCCTTTTAAAAAATAGCCGCCGTAGCGATAGATGGTTTGGTTGTTGTACTTGAAAACAAGCGAATCGTTTTTTTGCGAGAATAATTGAGTGACAGACAATAAAAGAGCCAGAAAAATAAAGGGAATCTTCATTTGAGTAATTTTGATTCTATTACCTTATCAGTAAAATCTTTTAAAACAAGGAATGGATTGTTTGTTATGTTATTTTGGGGGATGAAACTCTGAAAAACCGGACTTGTATCTTTTGAAGGTAGCAAGTTTACAAACCAGTGGATGCTGTCTATGAGAAATAGATTCTGGACAGATGTGTCAGAATAAACCTTTAAAGCTAAGACATTGCTCACAGGCTTTATTGAGTTTTTAAACTCCTCCGCTTTACTACTTGTCATATTATTAACTTTTCCACTATTTATCCAATCACTTATTAAAGCAGTAAGCTGGTTGCCATATTCATTCATATATTCTTTAAAGTTTAATACCTCTATTTTTTTTGATTGAAAATAAACTTTAACAAAATCCTGAAGTGTGTCAGGCATAGTTGGCTTAAAGTGGGAAATTATTAATGGGTACTTATTCTTTTTTAATTCAAGAATACTATTAAATGAGAAAAGGGCAGTAACTAATATTATTAAACCAAAAAGCTGTAGTAAATATCGCATAATTACAATTTGATAATCATTAATAATAAATGTAAGAGGCTTTCCCAAAAAAGGAAGCCTTTGAGAATCTTTTAAACGTAAACTTTCTCCATACTTTAATCAAATAAAAAGAGGCTGTCTCCGGCTTGCGAGACAGCCTCTATAAATATTAATCTGCAAACAAAAAACAAACTGAAGTGCTGCTTACAACAAGTCCAAAACAATAATCATAGCACATTTCCTCGTCATAAGTTAAGGGACAGCCCTGAAAACATGCACTCATTCCTGATACAAACAACAGCCAACAATCTGCAACAGTATGCGTTGGCCTGAATACAATGGTTATAACTTTTCGAGCTGCTTCCTCTATATCTCTCTTTTGCTCTTCACTACCAGTTAAATTAAACTTTCTATTTATAAGCCTGCCTTGGCTATAAATTTTCATCAATACATCTACAAATTTCTTTTCATTGCTAAATCCAAAATTATTGAACAGTACATTTTTACCTGCTTCATCAATAGTTTTATTAACATAATTGTGGAATAAGGTACCGGATTTTGTTTGCCTAATTTTTTCAACTAAAGTAAATACTGAGTATGCATACTCCTGAAAATCCTTATCCACAGCAAGGCGTTCTGCAAGGGATTCGTTTGCAATGTTGAATGAAGATTTTTCTGT
>CAYPBW010000008.1:0-4975 GCA_964409055.1 uncultured Chitinophaga sp.
CCCCAAAAACGGCTGTCCTGGGAGCCATGCCTGTTATCTCCCATCATCCAGTAATAATCCATTTTAAAAGTATATTCTGATACTTCCTTTCCATTCAGGAAAAACTTTCCATCCTTCTGGTAAAATTCATTTTTCTCATATACCCTGATTGCTCTTTCATAAATGGGATAATTCTCTGCTGTAAGTTTCAACACCTGGCCTCTGGCCGGTATCCATATTTTACCAAAATAATCAATGGTCCATTTGAAGTTTGCACTCCACGGAAAAGTGACTTTGCCCAATCGGGTGGAATCAGTATAAACCTCTTCCGGCTTCTCCAGGTCAGGAATGGCAGAAACCAACACTCCGTCGGCTTTCATTTTTTCTACTGATTTATGAGCTAATACTGCCCTGTAAGTGTTGGGTGCAACAAAGCTGATTTCACTCTCCTTGATATTGTACTTGTCCATTAATCCGTCAAGATCTATGCTCCCTGCCTTTGTATTCAGTGTGTACGTCATTAAAGAGTACGGTGGCGTCTTTTCTTTTTCTCCGTTAATGTAAATGTCGCCGTCTTTTACTTCCAGCCAATCACCAGCCACAGCCACACACCGTTTGATATAATTATCTGTTTTATCAACGGGGTGCACCACCATGGGAAAATTAACCGGGTCATTCATTACTTCTCCCGTTGTAATCCGGGTATATCCTCCGCTGCCATCATCGAAAACAATTGCATTGTAAGGAGGGCCCCATGCATTTTTTCGTTTTATATCATAATACGGATTGGCTGACTCAAAACCGGGGGCATGATATACCGTATCGCCTTCAGGAAAATTGAATACCACCGCATCTCCCCTTTTTACCTTAGAAGCGAACCAGCGTATATAAGGCAGTTGCAGCGCCGTTGAATACGACTTTCCTTTACCAATGGGCATATAATTGTGTACAAAGGGAACAGATAGAGGTGTATTGGGTATACGGGGGCCGTAACTTAGTTTGCTCACAAACAAAAAGTCTCTTACCAGCAAGGTTTTTTCCATTGATCCTGTTGGGATCGTATAGGCTTCAAAAACAAAAGTGCGGATAAGTGTGGCAGCAACGACTGCAAAAATGCCGGCATCCACCCATTCCCTCCATCCGGGTTTCTTGTGTTTTTTTACTGCTTCGGCTCCAACGAAGTTTGGATTTACTTTATAAGCGAGGTAAGGAAAATAAACAGGCGCCCCCAATGCAGCGGCCGTATGGCCGCCAAGTGAGAACCTTCCAAAGACTTTGGCAAACTCGATAAATATGCCGGGACTGATAAACCAGCCAATTACAGGAATAAACTGCCAGAAAACCCAATGTTTTGGTCTTTTAGCCAAATCCTGCATCACCCAGGTATTGTAAAATGGTATATAAGCTTTCCATGAAGCTTCTCCGGCCTTTGTAAACAATTTAGCTAACCCAAAGGAAGGAAGGAAAACAATCAATGTACCGATCAGGTAAACGATGAAAATATGATATAGTGGCATGAGCCGGTTTTTATAGCTGACAAAAGTATTATAAATATTTGCCGTTCAAAATTTTAATATTCAAAGTTTTGCTAAAGCGCTGCAGGGAATTGCAGGGAATAAATGATAATTTAGAGTTCAGACTATGAACGAATTTACCATCAGGGACATAGAAAACCTTTGTGGCATAAAAGCCCATACCCTCCGGGCATGGGAACAGCGTTACCGTTTATTTGTGCCCAAACGCAAAGAAAGCCAGCATCGCATTTTTGATGATAACGACCTGAAGGAATTGCTCCGAATCTCCTTTCTGTATCATAATGGTTATAAAGTATCCAAACTGGCTGCGATGAGTGCGGAGGAAATTCAGCATGCGGTGACCTCCACCATTGTCAGGGATGACAATTACGAACTCTTTGTTCATCAAATGATCGAAGCCAGTATTGGCTTTAATAAAGAGGCACTGGATAAGATCATCAATACTATTGCGATCCGGATTGGTATGGAAAAAGCCATCACCAATGTATTCTACCCTTTTTTAAAGCGAATTGGCTTATTATGGCTTACCAATAATGTGATACCTGCCCAGGAGCATTTCGCCAGCCATATAATCCGTAAAAAGATCATCATGGCAACAGACGGGCTTGAAATACCCGCTGGCCCGAAAAGTATTATCCTTGTATTTGCACCGAAAGGAGAACTGCACGAAATTCCACTGCTGGCAGCTAATTATTTTTTCCGGAAATATAATAATCCAACTGTTTACCTCGGTGTAAATATCGGCTTCGAAACATTACGGTATTATCTCGACAGAAAGCCTGCGGATTACATTTACACACATATCATCACTCATTTTGACGATGAAGAGTTGGATGATTATCTCTGTAAGGTTAGCAGGGAATACCCGCAAAAAAAAATATTGATTTCAGGGCCCGCAGTCTGTTGCATCAAAAAGCTGCCTCCTAATATAACTGTACTTCATACAATTGATGAAATGCTGAATTTTGCCAGGGAAACGGCAAAAGCTATTTAGGCATTACATAGCTTCTGATATCTTCTGCAGTGATCGTCTTGCCCGAAAGAATAACCAGTCTTTCCACAACATTGCGCAGTTCCCGGATATTACCTGTCCAGTTATATTCCTGCAGCAATTTTATAGCTTCTTCTGCTATCGGCTTTTTGGCAATACCATATTCACCACAGATATCCTGCAAAAATTTATCGACCAGCAGCGGTATATCATCCCTCCGGTCGTTTAAGGACGGTACATGAATAAGAATCACACTAAGACGATGATATAGGTCCAAACGGAAATTTTTAGCTTCAACCTCTTTCAAAAGATCCTTATTAGTTGCCGCTATTACCCTTACATCCACACTAATGTCTTTATCAGCTCCTACCCTTGTTATCTTCCCTTCCTGCAAGGCCCTGAGCACTTTGGCCTGGGCATTCGCACTCATATCACCGATTTCATCCAGGAAAAGTGTGCCGCCATTGGCCGATTCGAATTTACCAATGCGTTGTTTGATCGCCGAAGTAAAGGAGCCTTTTTCATGACCGAATAATTCGCTTTCGATCAATTCAGTTGGGATTGCTGCACAATTCACTTCTATTATAGGGCCGGAAGCCCTGTTGCTTTTTTCGTGAATCCATCTTGCTACCAATTCTTTACCTACACCGTTTTCACCGGTAATCAGAATGCGGGCATCGGTGGGTGCAACCTTTTCAATGGTTTCTTTTATTTTTTTTATCGGTGCTGATTCCCCGATCATTTCCTGTACACGGCTCACTTTTCTTTTCAGCACTTTTGTTTCCGTCACAAGGCTGCTTTTGTCCATCGCATTGCGGATAGTGATCAGCAGGCGGTTAAGATCCGGTGGCTTGGAGATATAATCATAAGCCCCCTTCTTAACGGCCTCTACTGCTGTTTCTATATTGCCATGGCCTGAAATCATTATGACCGGGACATCTGCATTGATTTCACCTGCCTTTTGCAAAAACTCGATGCCATCCAGTTTGGGCATTTTTATATCACAAAGTACCAGGTCATAGTTCTTCTCTTTAAATTTTTTCAGGCCTTCTTCTCCGTCAGCTGCCTCCTCAATTTTGTACCCTTCAAAAGAAAGGATCTCCGTCAGCGTTTTGCGGATAGCTTTCTCATCATCTATAATCAGAATGTCTG
Organism: uncultured Chitinophaga sp.; assembly: GCA_964409055.1. GTDB lineage: Bacteria > Bacteroidota > Bacteroidia > Chitinophagales > Chitinophagaceae > JJ008. The sequence continues at coordinate 3,658 of CAYPBW010000008.1, forward strand.
CCATGTCATTGAATTTGGGTAACAAAAATAGCTGATTTGCTATGAAGTGAAGGATTAGCTTAAAAGGCAAAAAATAAAGGCCGGGTAGACACCCAGCCTCGTTTTAAAATCCAATATCCTATGAAAAACCGCTGCAAAGATGCAGCTTCTTTGCTAAAACGTTGCACCCTAACCGAAAAAATATTATTGTGTTTGCTCCAAAAATAAACCCCGGAAAAACCGGGGTTTTGTATAAGTAATAGTACTCAGTTATTTTTTTACATACATCACTTCTTTTACCAGCTTCACCGTTCTGGCCACATCCGGCAAAGCAGCAGCCACCAGGTTTGGTGCATAGTGCAGTGGTGCATCTGCAGCCGTAATACGACGGATGGGCGCATCCAGGTAATCAAATCCTTCTTTTTGTATACGGTAGCTGATCTCTGAAGATACAGAGGCATAGGGCCATTGCTCTTCTACGATTACCAGCCTGTTGGTTTTCTTTACACTTTCTAAAATGGTCATCCAGTCAAGCGGACGAATAGTGCGGAGATCAATTACCTCAGCGCTGATACCCTCCTTTTCCAGTTCAGTGGCAGCACCAAGCGCCACTTTCATCATTTTGTTGAAAGAAACGATGGTCACATCACGGCCAATTTTCTTTATATCCGCTTTGCCCAATTCAATGTAATATTCTTCTTCAGGCACTTCACTTTTATCGCCATACATCACTTCGCTTTCCATAAAAACAACAGGGTCTTCTTCAAAGCGGATGGCTTGCTTCAACAAACCTTTTGCATCATATCCATTGCTGGGAGATACAACCTTAATTCCGGGAATATTGGCGTACAGACTTTCAAAAGCGGTTGAATGTTGTGCCCCCAGCTGACCGGCGGAACCGTTTGGCCCGCGGAAAACGATAGGACATGTTATCTGTCCACCACTCATTGCCAGCATTTTAGAAGCCGTGTTGAGAATTTGATCCAAGGCTAAAACGGCAAAGTTCCATGTCATAAACTCCACAATTGGCCTCAGCCCATTCTGAGCGGCACCTACTCCCACTGCTGCAAAACCAAGCTCAGATATAGGGGTGTCAATTACTCTCCTGGGGCCAAATTCTGCCAGCATGCCCTGGCTTACTTTATAGGCACCGTTATACTCTGCCACCTCTTCTCCCATCAGGAAAACCCTGTCGTCCCTTCTCATTTCCTCTGTCATCGCTTCACGAAGTGCTTCCCGAAATGTTATTAATCTTGCCATTTAAGATAGAATTTTTGGAGGGGCAAATTTAAGCCGGTGGCAGGATAAAACCTAAAAGTAAAAAGCCCGCAACAAAGGC
>CAYPBW010000008.1:5075-38730 GCA_964409055.1 uncultured Chitinophaga sp.
ATTATCACCGCTGCGATAATCATCTGTAGATTTGGTTTCCGTCTTCTTGGCATCAGCCTCTTTTTTATCCTTACAAGCTGTCAAAAGGCTGAACGCCATTAATATGATTAGCAATTTTTTCATATTCGGAATGGTTTTGATAAATACGAGTTTGGTAAATAATTATGCTACAATGTAGATATTCTTTTCCAGCAAGGAAAATTCAGACAACCAAAGTTTTAAACATTACTAACAGCATTCATAAAAGCGGCTAACTTTTCCGGATCAAGCCACCCATTTGTTCTTACACCACTGCATAGATCCACGCCAAATGGATTTACCTCATTGATGGCCTGCTGAACATTGCCAGCATGTAAACCGCCTGCCAGGAATACCGGCACCTTGACACTTTCGACTATCTTTTTGCTGATAGCCCAATTATGTGTGTTGCCTGTACCACCCAACGTTTTGACCGCAGCCTTTGGATTCCCGCTATCCAGCAAAATAGCATCAACCATTCCATGAACCGCAAGCGCCTCATCAATACTATCTTCACCCCGTACATGAATAACCTGTACTATACCCAGGTGAGGCAGCGCTTTGCGAATATCACTATATGAACCCTCAGTTAGTTTATCAACTATTTGAACAGTATTAGTATTCACCCTTTGTATATGCTGTATGATCGCCGTTGAAGATTGCTCACTGGTCAGCAGGAAAGAGGAAACCGGAGGGTGAATATGACGGGTTATTGATTCAATGAGCTCGTCTGCAATAGGTCCGGGTCCGCTGGGCATTTTACCCACCAGCCCCAATGCATCAGCGCCCATTTTAATAGCCAGCTTTGCTTCCTCAACCGAAGAGATACAACATATTTTTACTCTTAGCCTCATTTATCAAAGATAAGCTGACCGTTTTTTGTATTTTTCAAAAAACAACCTGATTTATGCGACTAACTGCCAGGCCCGTTCTTGGAATCATCGTTGCTGCCGTGTTAATTATTATAGGGTTTGTGTACCTGCTGAAAGGCTGTCTCGCCAAATATGATGAACGATTCGCCAGACCACCGGTGCTGTTATTTGAGAAAAACGGAAAATCTGTTGTTCTTGCTATTACAGAATTTCAGAAAACTGTTTCTTATTCAAGAAAGGGAGGAATGGTCAGGAAATCTGTCAATACAACTTATTATATTCAGACAAACAATGCGGCTACAGCTGAGATGATCGCAGAGAAAAAAGTAAAGAGCCAAAGAGAGATCAAAAACCATCCGGTAGAAATAATGGGGGCCTCGGGCGACAACGCATGGCTATTTATGAATGAACTGATGGCTTTTGATGCATTTACGCTGGAGCTGAAAGCCGATAAAGCAGCAGTGGAAGAAAAGAACCCTTCTTTGACCGGCAAATTACCGGATGAAAGAAGATATTATTTTTTCAATCCGGCGGACCAGAACATCTACTTTACTGCAAAAGATGGCACCAATTGGAAATTAAATACACAAACGTTGCTGGCAAGCCAGGAAGAGTATGATGAAGAACAAAGTCCTTTGGAACAGCAGATCAGCCTGATCGAAAAAGCTGAAAAGAAAAATCGGGAAGAACAAGATTCATTATACCAGCAGAAAAATCTGCGGCCGTCAAAGCAATATGCTGCCGGGCAGATAACAAGAGAAGAATTTGGACGTATACAGAAAATCTATTTTGAAGAAAGAACAATGTTAAGTAAAGCACTTGACAGTCTCCGTATTATTAAAAGGATGCTGGAAGCACAGGAACGATCCGGCCAGGATCTTGAAAGGGCAATAAAAAACCTGCAGCGGGGAAACCCAGGATATTACAACCTGAAAATTAACCAGGATACAGTTAACAGTTATTGGTTTGGGTTATACACAAAGAAAGAATTTGATAAACTGTATAACCGTATGCAGCACCAAAGTGAAAATGATGAGACCGCCCGTCGCCAGTTATATAAATCAACTGTCAGCAGAAACTCTAATGGTGACTGGCAAATAGAAAAAGAGAAAGCTGCCCTTGTGGATGGCAATGCCTCTTTTTTGCATGGCGGGTTTTTACTGGATAAAAAAACAGCCTTGCCCGTTCACCTCGCAGGCCGGGATGCATTTTTGATTATTCACAAACAAGAAGTAGGTCAGAAAGCTGCGATACTTATCAGCAGGGTGACACAGGACGGAAAAATTCAATGGACATACAATACTAAACTCGCTGATTGGCTGGACTGGCAGGTTAACAGCAGGCAACTAATAATAACCGGTACGAGTAATGAGGAACTGAGTGGCAATGAGGCCAATGTTTTGCTTTGTATTGACCTTGTCAATGGAAAAGCTGCGGGGTATGATTATTTTAAAAAAAAGCTTATCAGCCAGTAAAGATTAATCCAGTAACTGAAATTTTTCGCCCAGCGGACTAACCCTGTAATACTTGCCATTCTCTACAAGTAGTCCTTCAGAGGCTCCCTTTATATGCGGCACATCGGTATTAAAAACCTTTCCGCCATACAATACACTGATTGTATCTGCAATCACCGTATGACCCGTTGCGATATGTTTTACCTTGTACATGGCCAGTGTATTGTCAATCTGGGCTGCTAAAGTTGCCGGTCTGCTGGTATAATAACCTCTGTACCAAAAAGGCCCCAGGTCGCTATAGAGCAAATCGACCTTCGGGTCTTTGTAATTATAAGATGTGTCACCATAAAACGGCCGTACCAATTTGTTAAGCCGGCCAAGGTTCATATCCAGGGTGTTTACTTCTGCAGAGAAACCACCATGTACAAACAGGAAATCACCAATTTTTTCAGAGACATTTTTGGTTCTCAGCCAGCGGCCGAGTTCGGCATTTTCACCAAACAAGGCGAGATAAGCTTCATTGACCAGCGCAGCATTCTGTATATACTTGGGATGTACATACCGCAGATCGTTATTCATGTTCATGATCTCATGGTTGCCTAATACAAAATGTACATAACCACCAGCGGCTTTGGCCTGTTCCTCCAGCGAATAGATAAGCCAGAGCACTTCAGTAACCTGCGAACCCCTGTCAAAGAAATCACCGGTCAGCACCAGGTGTCCCTTACCAAAAGTCCAGGCAAGATTATCATCAATTACTTTATTTCCCTGCAATAACTTACGAAAAGCCCCAAAATTGCCTTCAATGTCAGAAACTACAAACATTTTTTCCGGCTTGCTGTATTCGGTTTTTTCATTCTCCAGTGATGATTTTAATTGCACAGAAAAGGTTTTACCGGCAATATCGGTAGCCACGGTTAATGCAATACCAGGCTTCTCGTTATAATCAAAACTGTCAATCTTTGGCACTTTTGCCCCGTGATTATCCAGGATATAAGATACATATACCTTATTGCCCTTATACATTACATAAGGTCCGTCATTTTGTGTAGTATGATAATTACCTTGCTTCTGCAGGGTATCATTGATCAATAAACCGAAAACAAAAAGAGAGAAAAAGGGCAAAATCTTCATTTTCATATAACCTGTTATTTAGCTATTCATTTTCCAGACAGAGCCGGTAATAAATGGGTTGTCAGCAGGGCCAAATATTAAAGATATTATAAAAACTCTCAACCCGCTATCCTTGCTTTCCATCGCTCTATGCTCATTTCAAATTTTATCTCTCCTTTGCCATATATTCCATTTTCCTGCCAGCCTGCTTTTCTGTAAAATTGCTCTGCTCTTGTTCCGGGAGATGTACTTAACCAAACTAATTTATCAGACATTTCAAAATACCAGGTCATCATTTCATCGTGCAGTAACCGGCCAATACCCCTTCTTTCAAAATCTGGATGTACAAAAAGTGCCCACACATTTTGGTCAATTAGAGAAATAATTGAAAAGCCTGTGATGACCCCTTCAACTTCATGCACCCAACCCCTTCCCCGCTTAGTGATATAGTCCACTACATCATCATCTGTAACCAGCGAGGGATCAGATAAGGTATTTTCTTTTACAGCATTTCTTACCCGCTGTATTTGCTTAATATCATTAATGGAGGCCTCCCTTACTGCCATTTTCTGGATTTTTATATACAAACATTACATCAAAGCATAATATTAAGTGTAAAGCCTGAAAGAAGATGCCTGTTATTACTCACACTAACAAAAATCAATTTTATACTACAAAACTATTGACCCCTGTCATTATGATGTTTCAGGCATACATTGTAAATTGCAGCAGTAAACAATTTTTAATTCGGATTAATTCGTAAAAGGCCTGTGTCAACAGGCTTTTTTAATACAGACTATATCAAAACTTAAAATTCCATGTGACCGCCGGAATAATGGGGAATAAGGATACCTGCTTTGCTTCAACTTTCAAATCCCCGTTAGCAAGACTTCCGTTCTGATCAAAGTAAATAAAATATGGATTTAAACGGCTATATGCGTTATAGACGCTAAAAACCCATGAACTGTTAACTTTTCTTTTTTTCTTTGGTTGGGGCGTATAGGTAGCAGAAAAGTCAATACGATGATAAGCCTTCATCCGGTATTGATTTAACCGGCTGTATTCCTGGGTTAATACACCATTAATAAAATAAAAGCGTTCCGGCAAGGTGATAGCATTACCAGTACCATAAACAAACACAGCCCCAAACTTCCATTTTTTGCTTTGTTCATAATTAGCCACTACCGAAAGATCATGCCTTCTGTCATAACGGGTAGGATATTTAATCCCTTCATTCAATGCAGAAAATCTTCTCCATGTCCATGACAATGTATAGCCCACCCACCCGGTAAACCGCCCCTTTAATTTATTGATCAGCAACTCTGTACCATAGCTCCATCCTTTTCCAAAAACAAATTCCTCTTCCGGATCTCTGAGTGAGGGTGTGTATCCTTCTGCATACTCCACCTGGTTTTGCATATCCTTGTAATATACTTCCAGTGAAGTTTCATAAGTGTTATCTTCAAAATTTTTAAAAAAACCCAGTGCATATAACCAACTTATCTGCGGCTGCACCAGGTAGGTACTTGGCACCCATAAATCAGTTGGCAAAGTGGTACCTGCATTGGTCACCAGGTGTATATATTGTAAGTTCCTGGTCACAGCTGCTTTCAGAGAAGTTTTGTCGTTGATGGCGTACCTCAGGGTAACCCTTGGCTCTAAACCTCCGTATGTTTTTACCGGCTCAAAGCTTTTATATATAGTGCTGTCAAGCGGATTCAGGTTTTCGTCCCTTACATACCGGGTATAAGGTCCGGTTTGCGTAAAGGAACTCCAGCGGATACCATAATTTATTTTCCACTTTGTTCCCAGTTCCCAGTCATCCTGTATATACAAAGCTGTTTCAGCGGCATACTTGGTTCCTTCGTTATTAGGTTTAAAAACAACAGAATCCTGCCGGCCGCTTGCCACATTGGGAATGAATTTGTGATAAGTGAACAGTCCGCCAAATTTCAATTTATGATTGGGTAACGGATAATAATCAAAATCTATTTTGGCAGAGCCGTCACGGATACCCGAGCTTAAGCCAATCTCAAAATTCTCCTGCTGAGCAGAAAATTTGAACTTATAGTCATTGTAAACTAATGTTGTATTGGAAAAAAGCCTCCGGTTGAATACATGATTCCACCGTAATGTGGCTGTAGAATTTCCCCAGGGAATATTCGTTTTAAAAGAACGCTTGGCATTGGCAAAATCGAATACATCCCTTCCGAAATAACCGCTCAGGTAAAGGCGGTCTTTTTCAGAAAACCGGTAATTCATTTTGGCATTTACATCATAGAAATAATAACCCGACCCATAGAAACTGCTGCTCTTCTTAATGAATGGTTTTACCAATGCATCTATGTAAGTGCGTCTTGCTGACAAAATAAAGGATGCCTTATTTTTCTTAATTGGGCCCTGCACCGAAAATCTTGATGCAATCAAACCAATACCGCCATCCACTTGATATTTATTGATATTTCCTTCTTTCATGGAAACATCTACCACCGAAGAAAGACGGCCGCCATATTGGGCAGGCATGCCTCCCTTTATCAGTGATACATTCTTGATGGCATCCGCATTAAAGACAGAAAAAAAGCCAAACAAATGACCGGTATTATACACCACAGCATCATCCAGTAAAATCAGGTTCTGGTCAGGCCCTCCGCCCCTAACATAAAAACCGGCATTCCCTTCGCCTGCATTTCTAACTCCCGGTAGCAATTGAATAGCCTTGAGTGGATCCACCTCCCCCATAAAGGCAGGGATACTCCTGATCTGGTTAATGGAAAGATCAATTTTACCCATCTGCGCATTCTTCACATTACCATCTCTTTTACGGCTATACACAATTACCTCTCCAATGGACGCTGATTTAGAAACAAGATCAAAGTTGTAAGATTTGTTTTCCTGCAGGTCAATAGTCACAGACTTGCCCAGGTAAGAAACATGTGAAGCAGTGATAGTGTAACTGCCTTCATCCAATGTTATTGAATAAAATCCGTATTGATTACTGGCTACAGCCTTTGTTTGCCCGTTTACACTGATCGTAGCGCCAATGATAGTCTCCCCTGACAAACTGTCTTTTACATAACCATTGAGGGTGAAACGGCCGGCTTTCGATGGGGATTGTGCCAGCACAAATTTTGTACTTAATAAAACAATTACCAGGAATAAATTGTACCTGCCTGACATACGGCTATTACAATCTGCTTATTATTTTGTTGTACCAGTCACTATAAAATTGATCGTATCCTTTGGTCCGCCGCATTCCAGCATTTTATCCCCATGTTTGGGGTCTTTATTACCGAGATAAGGGTTTCGAACGGCATCCGTTTTACTGAGCCAGTTACCGGGCCTTTCTTCGCCAAAAGCCATCGGGCACTCCTGCCAGTACACTTTGGCACGGTCATACTTTACGATTACCAGGAGGTTGCGGAGATTATCTGACAATATATTTAATGAACCCCTCTTCTCATCAATTGATGGATCGGCCAGTATGGAAGCCAGTTCAATTTTTGCATTATTGTACGGGTCCAGTGCTGTTTGATAAATGATTGAATCCTTTTGCAATTCACCAATCTTAAGGCTGTCCAGTGCAGCACGCAACTCATATCCCGCTTCGTTAATAGCTGTCGTATCCCAGTTAACAAATCCCTCCGTCAACTGGTAATAGGCATTCAGCAAAACCTCTACTGAGTTATTAAAAATATCACTGTGTTTGCTCACTGCTATCGGTTGTGGTTTGCTGCCGGAATGACTGGAGCCACCATTGCCCGGAAAAACAAAATAGCGAACAAGGCCTGTTATCAGTAAAAGTATTGCCAGTATCATCGTCAGCCCATTTACTCCTTTTGTCTTTTTTACGAACACCCGTACAACACCCAATACAATGATAATGGCAGGAAGTACAATTCCGAGAATGTCAATATATTTTTTCATGGTGAAAGTTTACTGGCCCGGAGGCTGTTGCAAAGATAATCGGCCATTCGGCAAGTACTAATCCATTATTTTTGCAAACTGTTAAAAAGAAAGAGAATGCTGGCAGGTTTACAAAATGTGACTTTTGAATTTGGCGCAAGAATAATAGTGGAAGATGCTACCTGGCATATCCAGCCGGGTGAACGTATCGGCCTGATCGGCTACAATGGTACCGGTAAATCCACCCTGCTCAAACTATTGGTTGGCGAGTACTCCCCTTCTGCCGGAACCGTAGAAAGGAGCCGCACTACTACCATTGGTTACCTGCACCAGGACCTGCTCAGTTTCGACACAAATGACTCCATCCTGCAAGTAGCTCTCGGTGCTTTTGAAAAAATTTTACAACTGGAAAAAGAAATTGAGGAACTGGGTAAAGAACTCGAAAGAACTGGTGATGAAAAAGCGCTGCATGACTATAGCGATAAACTGCATGAATTAGAAACCCTCGGAGGCTATAATATTCACCACCGTACAGAAGAGGTTTTGCAGGGTTTAGGTTTTTCCAATACTGATCTGCAAAGACCATACAAAGAATTCAGCGGGGGCTGGCGAATGAGGGTGTTGCTGGCTAAGATGATATTACAGCAACCCGACCTGCTGCTTTTGGATGAACCCACCAACCACCTTGACCTTCCATCGATCGAGTGGCTGGAAAAATATTTACAGCATTACCAGGGTTCCGTAGTCATTGTCAGTCATGATAAGTACTTCTTAAACCGGATGGTGACCAAGATCGTAGAACTGTACCAGCAACAGCTACATATCTACAATGGCAATTACGATTTCTACGAAAAAGAAAAAGCCGTCCGTATTGAATTACAACAAAAGGCTTTCGAAAACCAGCAGGATTATATACGGCAACAAGAACGACTGATTGACCGGTTCAGGGCCAAGGCCAGTAAAGCTGCAATGGCGCAAAGCCTGATCAAAAAGCTGGACAAACTGGAACGTATCGAAGATTCGGCGCTGGAAAGGCCAAATATTAAAATAAATTTCAGGGTGGATAAAACACCGGGAAGAGTGCTGGTAGAATTAAAAAATGTAAGCAAGTCATTTGGGAACAATGTTATAATCGAAAATGCCTCTGTAGAAATTGACCGGGGCGATAAAGTTGCCCTGATTGGCGCCAACGGTAAAGGTAAGTCAACATTATTGCGGATGATCGCCGGTGTTGAATCATTTAGCGGTGAAAGAAAATGGGGGCATAATGTGGAAGAGAGTTTTTATGCACAGCACCAGTTGGAGGCATTGAATGTAAACAATACTATCCTCGATGAAATGAGGGAATGCGGCAGCCAGATGACTGACCTGGAGTTGCGTGGCCTGTTAGGCTGTTTTCTTTTCAGCGGGGATGATGCAGACAAAAGGATAAAAATATTAAGCGGTGGAGAAAAAGCAAGAGTGGCACTGGCAAAAGTTATCGTAAGCAAAGCTAATTTCCTCATGCTGGATGAACCGACCAACCACCTTGACATGCACAGCTGCGACTTACTTATTGATGCTTTGAACAAATACCAGGGGAGCATTATACTCGTAAGCCACGACCGCTATTTCATTTCTAAAACGGCCAATAAAATCTGGGAAATCGTTGATCACCAGGTAAAAGAATTTAAGGGCGGCTATGAAGAATGGGTGGCCTGGAAAGAACGGATGGCAAAGAATGAAACAAAAAGTCAGAAAGCAGAAGAAGCCGCACCTCCGGTTAGTAAAATAAAAGAAGACCCAAAGCCTGCTGCTGAACCTGTAAAACAAACGGCATCATTACCAATAAACAAAGAAGCAAAAAAAGAATTGCAAAAAATGCAAAAGCAGTTTCAGCAACTCGAAGAAAAGATAGCCAGGCTCAATACAGAAAAATCAACATTGGAAGCTCAGTTGTCGGACCCGGAAACATATTCAGATAAACAAAAATTTTTACAAACAGAAAACGCCTATAAAAAAGCTGAAGATGAATTGAACCGCTGTAACGCAGAATATGAAAAAGTATTCGAACGAATCATGGAACTGGAAGCAAAATGATCAAGATGGTTTCTTACCCCTTATTTCCAGTGAAAGGAAATACTTGCCCTCTTTAAAATAAATAGACAGTTTGAATGCCGCAGCACCTGTTTTTGTTTCACCCGGCTCTGTAAAATACCAGGTATTGGAAAGCGGCTTATTGTCTATCATGAGAGTTTCAGTTCTTGCATACAAAGGCTGATTTACTGCAGTAAGTATTGCATCCCGCAAATGGGCCCCTCTTTGGTCTACTTTAAGTCTTACTTTATCGGGTTCAAAAAAATAGACTACATAGGAACTGCCTTTAGCAGATTCAACAATCTTTCCTGAATCTGCCAAAGGCAACATCAATTTTACTTTATACTCTTTGGTAAGCTCAGGAAACTCACTCACCGTTTCACTGCCCTTGTTTTCAATGAAACCGTTTGTGGCATCAGCATATATTTTTTTGAATTCATTGTAAAAAGCTGTTGCGGCAAATTCATTCTGTCCGAAAACTTTAATAATCCCCGTTAAAAAGATAATCAAAAGGAAGCCTTTCATAGCATAAAAATACTCACCTTGTCCGAAAGAAAATAAAAAGATGATTTTCTCACAAAATCTGTACCTTTTATAAACTCAAACCAACAGTTATGAAATCACCTCTGCCATTTCTGGCAGTACTGGCCTTCATCACAGCATTGCTGGCCTTCCGTGTCAAAGAGTATACAGCCGGAAAAAAAGTACAGACTAACCGCTATATTCAATCTTCAAAAACCAGTATCGGCTGTAGCCCCGATTGGGTTTCGCTCCAGCAATGGCTGGAAGAAGTAAACATTCCCCCTATACCCGGATCGGGAACACACAAATGGAAGATTAGTACAGAGAATGATAGTAGTCAATACTATTTTAACCAGGGCATTAATATGTATTATGCTTTTCATATTATTGAAGCAATGGCATCTTTTAAAAAAGCGGCAAAGTTTGATCCTCAAAGCCCCATGCTTTACTGGGCACAGGCTTTAACCTATGGCCCGAATATCAATGATATTGGTTATGCTGCTTCACCTGAAGCATTAACAGCTGTTAAGAAAGCTGTTGAGTTGATCTCCGGTGCCAACCAAAAAGAAAAAATGCTGATCGAAGCACAACAAGTACGTTATTCAGCAGATTCTACCCGGTCTAGAGAAAAGCTAAACCAGTTATACGTTGATAAAATGAAAGAAGTATATGAAGCATTTCCTGACGATCCGGATGTTGCTGCCTTGTACGCTGATGCGCTGATGCTGCAACACCCCTGGGATTTGTGGGGTACTGACGGGACACCCAAAGTATGGACACCATTAATCAGAGAAGTACTGGAAAAAATACTAGCTAAATCACCAGATCATACAGGAGCTAATCATTATTATATTCATGTAATGGAGCCTTCGCCTTATGCGGTGAAAGCAAAACCCAGCGCAGACAGGCTGGGCCGGCTGACACCTGCTCTTTCACATACTGTTCATATGCCTTCGCATATTTATTTAAGAACCGGCGAATATAAAAATGGGGTATTGGTAAATGAAAAAGCAGTAGCCAGTTATAAAGCCCTTCAAAATAAATATGCCCCGGTCAGCGGCAATGATTTCCTCTATGTTATACACAATTTGCATATGCAGACAAATCATGCCATGATGACCGGATCATCATCTTATGCGGTGCGTTCAGCCAAACAAACAGCTGAAAGTATTCCTGAAGAGTACCTGAACATGCAGGGTGCCATGGGCAATTACCTGCAATATATTTATATGACACCTGTTCTTGTAAATGTTCGTTATGGCAACTGGAACAGTTTATTATCCATGACCAAGCCTGCAGCCGGTATGATTTACGCTAACCTTCTTTACCATTTCGGCAGGGGAATGGCATTGGCGCACCAAAACAAAATAACTGATGCAGAAACAGAGCTTGAGCTCTTGCAGACACTTGTTAAAGACAGCACTCTGGCACTTCCCTTTTCACCATTTTCTCCGGCTGTTGATGGTGGCATAGTTGCTGAAAACATTCTTATTGGAACTATTGCGCTGAAACAAAGAAGATTCAGTGACGCCGTTGCTGCGTTTGAGGAAGCTGTGGTCACTGAAGAAAATATGGTGTACAACGAACCAAGAGACTGGATGCTCAATCCAAAGCACTACATGGGTAATGCACTGATAAAAGCCGGGAAGACGAAAGAAGCTAAAGAAATTTTAATGAAGGATCTATTGAACAATAATGAGAATGGATGGGCCCTTTTTGGGTTATGGCAGGCAAGCACTTTCGAGAAAAAAACGGCAGAAGCAAATAGAATACTAAGCCGGTTCAGAAAAGCCTTTGATAAGGCAGACGTCAAACTTTACGGCCCGGTATTTTAATCAGACAGCACTTCCTTTGATAAAGTCACTAACCAGGTAACTGATCAATTTACCACTGGTAGGATCGGTGCGGCCATCATTTAACCTTGTAGCCCCTTCACAGATATAGAAATAAGCCGGCTTACTATCGGCCGCCACAAAAGACACATATTGCCTGGCATGATTGGGTAAGATACCTACGGGTGTCATGGCACTGCTAAGTGTATGTTCTATACAATCAATGTCTATATCAATACCACAGAGACCGTCTTCCGTAAAACCAGTAGCATGGGCCACTGCCTGTAAAAAAGTTCTTTTGTCATGCACAAATATGTCTTCGTAGGTAATGCAGTCGATAAATGGATTGTTTACAATATCGATCCACACATTTTGCGGGATATAATTTTCATGCAGGCCGATAACACAATACTTGGCAAGGTATCCGTCTTCCTCTGCATATCGAAAAGCATTGCCACTATGGCGGCCTTCCATAGGTCGGTAGTCGGCATGAGCATCCAGGTTAATACAGTTGATCTGTGCCAATGGGATCACCCCGGCTTTATGCCAGCCCTTGGCAGCCCCTTTTATGAGGGGATATGAATTATTATGCCCTCCCCCTACAACGATAGGAATCTTTTTGGCCTCCGTAATAATCTTTACGAGGTGCTCCACCTCATCATCAATAGTATTCACCGCATGGCGATAAGCTTCAATCTTTTCATCATCTCCCCGGGCTGTTGTATCAATCAGGTATTGAATATCACCAAAATCAAAATGCCCGGCTATCAGAATTTCATTCCCGTCCAAAAAATCGTTGCTCTGCACATTCAGGAAACTTTGCAAAAAAGGGATCCATAATGTATCTGTTCCGCCAATACCATAATTCCCCTTAGCACCCAAATCCTCCGGAATACCAAAAAGTACATATTTGGCAGATGAATCGGCAATGGATCTCTCCAGTTGGGCGTTATCATAGATAACATGCATTCTTTCACCAACCTTGGTTTCAAAACGGCGGATTTTTGTCAAAGACAAAATATCCTGCTTGGAATAAATTTTCAGATGTGGCATATGGCTGGGCCTTGGTTCGGCAACAACCTTAGATTCCGATTTTTCCATCAACAATTTTTAAAATTTCAGCTTCTAAAGCTATGGCATTGTTCTCAATTTCCCTGCCTTTGTTCAGTATGTCTGTTACGTACACTTTATCCTCATAACCGGTTGCATTGATTCGTACATTCATAAAAGCTCCCCTTACCGCACTGCGGGAACACAGGGCACCCACCCCTGCATCTGAAACAGAATTGGGATTACCAATATCAGCCATCGCCTTTATCATCTCCATACTGGCATAGGCTATTTGCATCACCTTAAAAGGAATTTCAATGGCAAATTTAGTGGCCTCCTGAATGGCTTTTGACCTTGCAGCTTTTTCTTCATCGGTTGATTTAGGTAAACCAAAGGCAGACATGATCTGGTTAAATGCTTTTGTATCTGCATCCACCAAACGTACCAGTTCACTTTTTAATGCTTCGCCTTTTTCTGCCCAATTACTAAATTCTTCCCATCGATCGTCCCATCCTTTTTTATGAGAAGACAAATTGGCTACCATCGTAGCCAGCGATACACCCAACGCACCGACATATGCTGAAATAGATCCACCACCCGGCGCAGGGCTTTCACTGGCTGTTTCATCTGCAAAATCATTCAGCGTCATACTCACCAGTTTGCTGTCAGTCTTATTATGAAGCATATATTCAATAATTCTCTCTCCTGGTTTAAATGGCCCCAGTTCATCCAGCCCCATACTCTTCACCGCTATCTTGATCAGCTCTTTTTCAGAAACACCTGTTGATCTCTTTTGCTTTCTCAAGAAATATTTACCGGCATCAGTCAGTGCTTTTAATGGTACCAGTCCAACCAATTCACTTCCTGTCACACGGATACCTCTTGCATCTGCTTTACGGCATACTTCATCAAAGGCAACATGCACCGGTGTTACATTAATATTTGTCAGGTTCATACTGATCTGTGCAATACCATATTCTTCAATATACCAGCCGATAGCTTTTACTGATTTTAAAGACCCGGGCTTATTTACTTTCACTCCATTCTCCACCACATTTCTTCCGGCTTCTCTTACATCAAAAGCAATGGCATTGGCCCTTCTTGTTGAAGTGGTATTCAGGTTTACATTATAAGCCACCAGGAAATCTCTTGCCCCTATTACAGTGCCGCCTCTTTTGGCATCAAATTCAGCAGGGCCAAAATCGGGTTTCCATTCCGGCTGTTTGATTTTTTTAAAGAATCCTTCATACTCCCCTGCCCTTATCACCGATAAATTACTCCTTGTCTTATCGGGCTGAGCCGCTTCATACAGGTAAACGGGTATTTGTAATTCCTCACCTACTCTTTTGGCCAGCCGCTGTGCATACAGTGCCGTTTCCTCCATAGATATCCCTGAAATAGGGATCAGCGGACAAACATCAGTAGCCCCCATTCTGGGATGCTCTCCTTTATGTCTGCTCATATCAATCAGTTCTCCTGCTTTTTTTATTGCCAGGAATGCGGCTTCAATCACTGCTTCCGGATGACCTACAAAGGTTACCACTGTCCTGTTAGTGGCTTTTCCGGGATCCACATTGAGCAAACGAACACCTTCTACCATTTCAACCTGGTCCGTTATCTGTTTAATAATGCCGGGGTCAGCTCCTTCACTAAAATTGGGCACACATTCTATTATCGGTTGCATTGGCAATAAAATTTGAGCTAAGATATTGATTAACTAAAATAATTCTGGACAATTTGCTCGTTTTGCAAGTAACAAGCATATTGATAAAATACACAGGAAACCAACATTTATTAATTAAATGCCTTCACGCCATAAATAGCAAACGGAGCAGCTTTACCTTTTAATAAAGGACTATCCAGGTAAGTAAACTGGTAGCCAGGTGTATCTTTTAATTGCTGGTAAAGTGTTTCAGATATTATCATATCCTGCCGGTAATGATTACATAAAGCAATGATACGGGCTGTGGTATTGAGCACATCGCCTGAATACACAATGTCTTTTTTAACGAGGCCAATTTCACCGGTTGCTACGACACCACAATGGACACCTGCTTTGAAATCCGGAACAACTGTAAAATTATCAATAAAGTAAGCCTTTCTTTGTTGGACAGCTTCCCTGATAATATCAAAACACCGGATACAGCTGGCATTCCTGAGGCCGTCTTCCTTTTCCCATGAAATAACAATCTCATCACCTACATACTGATAAATCTCACCGTTTGCCTGCATAATTGCTTCATTTGCCACCTGGTAAAAAAAACGGAGCATCCGGAAATACAATTCATCTCCTATCTTTTCGGCCATAGCTGTTGAAGACTTAAGATCAAGAAACATAAATATCCGTTGTTCTTTGCCGGGTGCATGATATTTTCCCAGTAAAAGTCTTTTCAGGGTAGCAGCCCCGTATCGTTCACTTACATCAAGAATAAAAATGGTGAAGATGACAATAAAATACCATGCTGTCAGCAACCGGTAAACCCGGAGACTAAAAACATCTTCTTTGAATTTTACCCAATAGCTTCCGTCATTCTTGTTAAACAATGCACCGATAAGACCAACAATAACTATACAAATAAAAACGAACAGAACATAGAGGAATGAATGGATCAGCAGTTTTTGAAAATACGTTTTCCCCCTCAGTTTTTCCCGCTGAAAGAATACGATGAAAGAACCTCCCAGCAAACCACCCACCAGCGGACCTATGGCGGTGATCAGTAAATGTTCAGCTGCACCGTTGCCAAAAATAAACCAGACAAAATGCCTGTTGCTTTCCGGGTCATAGTTTACAGCATTATACAGCTCGAGTAAAAAGCCAATGATCACCCAGGCGATGGTAATAAACATTACCTGCCGTAGCCTGTACCATAAGACTGGTCTTTGTATCATTTTCCAATATTAATGAAGAGTATTCAAGTGCTGAAGGAAAAAACTAAAAAACAACGACACTGTTTATTGCTTATCTTTCCCCAAAAAGCAATATGTATAAAATTATTTTAGGATTAGCGCTGTTATTTTGCCTTTCCATTGTGCAGGCGCAGGATGTTGATTATAAAAAGGGAATGATACAGGTGAACGGTAAAGATTATGCCAAACTGGAGGTAACGAAGCAAAACTTCGGGCTGACCAAGTCCTTTGAAGTATTCTCTCTATCCGGTGAAAAGATCATCATAGCAGCACCGGCAACAGAGTTTGAAAGCGACAAAAACGATAACTCTTATTTATTTTACCGCCTTACTTTTCTTACGGCAGACCAGGTGGGGATTTTCAAAGTAGCCTCTCTCGGGCAAGAAAAATCTTTTGCCAAACTGATCGGGACCAGTGGCATATTAATAAATGACAAGGCTGATGCCACTAAAGTAAAAGAGTTTATTGCAGCCAAAGGTGCATCGCCAAAAATTGCTGTCAACTATACACTGGTTGCCCGCAGTACCAGTTGGCCTATAACCATAAAAGCGGATAAAACCATAGAGCAAAATGCAAAGATTATTGGCAACTTCAAGCCAACAGGCAGCAGCAATGGCCTGGATATGTACGAATTTGCCCTTCCCTCCGGTGTTGTTGTCGCCAAAGTTTC
Organism: uncultured Chitinophaga sp.; assembly: GCA_964409055.1. Classification (GTDB taxonomy): domain Bacteria; phylum Bacteroidota; class Bacteroidia; order Chitinophagales; family Chitinophagaceae; genus JJ008. Next base: position 21,493 of record CAYPBW010000008.1, read on the forward strand.
CTTTACCGGCGGCAATAATGCACAAAACATGGAATTATTTACTGCCAAAGACAACCTGAAGCGTACTGTGCCAATTCCACAGCAGGATAAAATACTGGCTGCTGATACCAGCATCGACAAAAACTACTTTACTCTGAAAAGGATTGTAAAATGGCTCGTTGACAACCAATATTTGTAATGAATTGACAAGCTCAATGACAAGCCTAACATAAATCATACACGGTTACCGTCCGGGCTGGTAATTTGCTTCGCATAAAAAAAAGCTATGATCCGGAAAAAGCTGTTCCGGGCTGCCAAACAACCGGTTCTTTTCCGGGAAAGAGGAAAAGAAATTCTGCGGATTGAAGCGCTGAGCGATGCCGTATTTGCATTTTCAGTTTCATTACTTGTAGTGGCCCTGGAAGTACCACAAAACTTCGAAGAACTGAAAACTATCTTGCAGGGTGCTGTTCCTTTTTTTGCTACAGTAGCCATGATCTTTTTATTCTGGTACCAGCAATACAAATTCTTTCGCCGTTATGGCCTGAATGATGTTGGCACCATTCTGTTGAACCTGGGTTATCTCGCCGTAATATTATTTTATGTTTACCCCATGAAATTCTTATTCTCATTATTGCTGGGTTCATGGACAGGTATCAACTTGTTTCCAAAAGCTGCCGAAAAAGGCATTGCCGTTATTCATGCAGAAGATTTTTCTCAGCTCATTATTTTATTCAGTGCCGGTTATGCAATAATCTGGTTTCTGTTATATGGAATGTATCAACGGGCTGGCCAATTTCATCACCAACTTGAACTCAGCACCTATGAGTTAAAATTTACCCGGAAAGAAAAAAGAGGTGCCTTTTGGAATGGACTTACAGGTGTGACCGCCATCGTTATGGCCATAGCCGGACTCGAAAGTATTGCCGGCATTTGCTACCTGTTAATTCCGGTGTTGTTACTCTTTAATGAATACCTGTTCAAAAAGTCTTTACATATTGGTAAAAAGACAGCACCCCAACCACACAAAGCTTAAGAAAGTTTAATTTGGCCTCATCTTTGAAAGCGTTGTTACGTAAATCAAAATAGTTAGTTATGACAAACAGGACATTTCTTACCCGAAACACAATTTTAGCTTTTACAGTTCTTGTTTCTGCTTTAACAGCATCGGCCCAATTAAGCACCAAAGACCAGAAAATTGTGGATGATTCAAAGACCGCAAAAGAAGAATTCATCAAAGCAGATGGCCTGATGAAGAACTTATTTGAAAATGCATATGCTTATGTAATATTACCCAATGTAGGTAAAGGAGGTATTGGCATAGGCGGTGCAGCCGGCAACGGCGCTGTTTTCCAAAAGGGCTCTCTTATTGGAATGGCTAAAATGACACAGGTAACCATAGGCTTTCAATGGGGCGGACAAGCCTACAGGGAAGTAATTTTTTTTGAAACAAAGGCCGACCTTGACCGCTTCAAAGAAAACAGGCTGGAATTATCCGCCCAGGCATCGGCTGTAGCCGCTACTGCCGGCGCATCAGCTAATGTAAAATACAAAGACGGTGTAATGATTTTTACACAGGCAAAAGGCGGTTTAATGTATGAAGCCTCTATCGGAGGTCAGAAATTCAAGTTCAGAACAATCTGACAGGCAGGTAAAGCAAAGGCAGGACCAGCAAACCCTGCCTTTATTTCAGTTAACAATCAACAATACAAATTAGTGAGGTAAACTTTTCCTTAGTTTACCATAAAGGAAAGTGCCTGTCATAGCTGCGATAAGGTATACAACGAAAACCGTATTACCAGCTCCAAGCAAAATAAACATGGGTGCTGGACAGGCGCCGGCCAGGGCCCAGCCCATTCCGAAAATAAAACCGCCAATCAAATAGCGGGGGTAACTCTTCGCTTTGTCTTTGATGGTAATCTCTTTTCCTTCCACATTCTTCATGTGCTTTCTTTTGATCAGGTAAACAATGATGATACCTGATACAATAGCTGAACCAATGATACCAAACATATGAAAGCTCTGGAAACGAAACATCTCATAAATCCGGAACCAGGAAACAGCTTCACTTTTGTAAAGAATAAAACCGAGCAGGATTCCAACGAATATATATCTTGACATTCTCATGATGCAAAGTTTTAGTAGTTAAAACAGGTATGGAATAACGAGATAGGTGATTAATAAACCACCCATAAAAAAGCCAACTACAGCTACCAATGAAGGCAATTGCAGGGCAGACAAACCACTTATGGCATGGCCGGAAGTGCAGCCCCCGGCATAGCGGGCACCAAAACCAACCATCAGGCCACCCCCACCGATCATCAGCAGTCCTTCCCAGGTCAGTAATCCTTTCCAACTGATAAACTCGGGTATTAGCGGGACCTCATTAGCTTTCACCCCGATATTAATAGCATTAAGCGAATTAACCGTGGCATCACTGATATGTGCCACATCACCCTGTGACCCGAGAAAATAGTGAGAGGCGAGGTAACCGCCAAATACAGCGCCTAATGCTACAAGCAGGTTCCACTCACCGGAACGCCAGTCAATCTTAAAAAATTCATTCATGTTGTCTGCCCCATCGGCAGCACACATAAGCCGGAAGTTTTCAGAAATGCCAAACTCATGACCAAAGTATAAGAGCACAAACATCACAAGTGCCAGTAAAGGGCCTGCTACATACCATGGCCAGGGCTGAGCCACAAAATCACGGAACTGGTTGAAATATGTTTCTATCATAACGGGTTGATTTATTTACGGACGTAAAGATAGAATGACGTAAAACCGGCCATGCTGACAATCGGCATCCGTGAAACTGATATTAATAAGCTTATACAATAAAAAAACGGGCATTTCCTGCGCAAAAACAATTCGTTCTGTGATGGATGTCACAGTTCTTTTTCATGATTAATCAGAATGAAGCAAAAAATCATTCTTTCTGTAAAGGTCTATACACAAGATCATTCACCTTCTTTGGCGGAAGGAAGAATTCCCGGGTATGGCTGAAGAAATAACCGCCAATAGTCCGAAACAATTTTGGATATTGGGATAAATGTATCCCCCTTGATTTGACAGCCATAAAAAAGGCCAGCGAAAAGCTGATCAAAAAATTAAACAATCCAATACCCAATACACCAAAGAAAACAGCCAGCATAAACAGGGGCGGTACATTATCAATACCAACCCCGTATAAACCAATGGAGGTATTACCCGAGGCAATGGTGATGTGCCGGATATCGAATGGCACACCAAATATTTTTCCCATCACACCTGAAAAACCCAGGAAAAAACCTAATGCAAGGCTACCCATCAATGCGCCAAAATGCTTCTCCACATAATTGGCCAGTCTATCAAGCCGTTTAGCCGACATAGAGACTTTAAGTACCGGGTGTTTTTTTAATCGGTCTTTTATTCGTCCATACTGAATCTTGTTTTGCCAATAGCCGGCAATAATACCACTGACAAATAAAAAGAAGCCGGTAAAACAGGCATACAATAATGCAGGGCTGCGCCAGGGATGCTGATCTGTGAGCATTTGCAGTGCCGCATTACCCTCTGCAATCTTATACCCAAAAGCCAAATCATACAACCAGGCCAGCAAAAAAGTAAGCGGGAAAACGATGACAAGGTTACCAAAGAAGGAAGCGATCTGGCTTCGGGAAACTTTTGCAACCGTGGCAGCCAGCCCCTCAATGTCCGGCTCCCCTTCAATCTTCCTGGTGTCCAGCGAACTCGCCACTGCACTGGCAGTAAACGCCGGTTGTTTTGTCGCCAGGATAGATTTAGTCTCTTCAATCAAAATAAAGCCTGCACTATAATTGACACTATATAGGAAGCCTAATGGAAAAGGCGCCAGCTTTAAACGACCAATAAGATTTTTAATAATCGCAGTAAACGAAATGATAAAGCCGCCCCACATAGCGCCATAGATCATTTTGTAAAACTCTCTCCTCGTCTCTGTTATATATTTATGGCCTTTGGTTCCTTTATGTTCAGCGATCTGGTAGGCAAGGTAACCAACACCCTGCGACAGGAATTCCCGGATACTGTTCTTTCTTTTCTCATTTCGCACCAACAAACGGAAAAGATCAACAAAGCGGCCGGTATCAAACTTATTATCTGCATCCAGCACATCGGTGATCAGCTGCATTCGCTGAAGACGGTTGGATAAGATCAATAATAAGTAGGTCTGTTGCAGGCTGGCGCCTTTTTCTGAATGACTTTCCCTGATAAAATCAATCAGCCTGTAACAATCCTCAATAATATTCTTTAATTGAACAGAGACAGCCGTGATCTCCATTTCAGAAGCATTATCCATCAACAGGCTTTCCAGTTCATGCACCTTATAGTTTTGCCGTACATAAGCAGTATCATGCAGTCTTTCCTCCTCCGGAATGTAATGGAGCACATCCCTTTCAAGGCCTAATTGCGCTACCTGGAAAGAAAGAACCTTTAACGAATGAAGCAACTCATTTTTTAACCCGGTATCTCTCGGGCTAAAACTAAAACCAATTGCTTCAAAAAAACTGATCCAGCGCTGACGGGGAATCGCTTCTACCCATACAAAATCATCTTTTCGGAAGAAAACACTGTTGATGACATAAAGAAAATCCGTATCGCTTTTAAGCGGCGGAAGTATTTTATGTTTTAACCGGTTGGAAAGTTCCTGCCAGAAGCCCCTGGCCAGTGGTATGCCACTCTCTGTAATTGCAGAAGTAAGGTTACTGTTCCGGAGTTGCGATAGCAAGGCATGTTGCAGGTTGGCCAGCACCAAAGGCTCTTTGCTCAATTGTTCGAGCACCTGGCCTAATTTCTCTTCCGGTTTTTTTCGCTGCTTTCGGGTTTGTGGCCTTATCTCGGCAAAAAAAGAAATAAGAAATTGCAGCCCCGCTTTCCTGTCATCAACAGGAAGGATGATGTTTTCTTCCACCACCTGCTCAAAAAAACTGGGTTTCTTTTTTCGTAACCGGATCATGCAGCCCGAAAATACAAATTGTAACCCGTTAATCAGGTTGTTAAGCGATTACAAGAAGATTAAAGTAATATTAAATCCATTCGCCTTCGATCATAACCCTTTCAATATGATTGGAACCAAAAGCATAAGGAAGATATGCTAATGATGGAATAGCCCTGGTAAATACAAGGTTCGCTTTTTTCCCAATGGAGATGCTGCCAACCTCATCCTGAAGTTCCATAGCAAAAGCCCCGTTGACGGTGGCTGCATTAATAGCCTCTTCCGGCAGCATTTTCATTTGAATACAACTCATGGATACCACCAGGTTCATATTACCTGATGGAGAAGAACCCGGATTGAAATCAGATGCCAATGCAATAGCACAGCCGGCATCAATTAATTGCCTTGCTGGTTGAAAAGGCATGCGAAGAAAGAAAGCGGCGGTTGGTAGTAATGTCCCGATCGTATCCGAAGCAGCCAGTTGTTGTATTGCGTCCTCGTCCATCGTTTCCAGGTGATCTACACTCACAGCTCCCAGTTTCACTCCTGTTTGCGTGCCACCGGACAAGTTCAATTGATTGGCATGTATCTTTGGTTTTAACCCATAGCTCATGCCTGCCCGGCATATTTTTTCTGTTTCTTCAGGTGAAAAAAAACCTGTCTCGCAAAACACATCAATATAATCAGCCAGTTCTTCTTCAGCAATAACAGGCAGCATTTCTTTTATCAGCAATTCAATATACCCCTGGTGATTTTCTTTAAATTCCGGAGGGTACGTATGTGCCCCCAAAAACGTAGCTTTCACCGGAATGGGTGAAGTTTCTTTCAGCCGCCTGATAACACGGAGCATCTTCAGTTCTCCTTCCACGGACAGACCATAACCGCTTTTGATCTCAATGGCGCCTGTTCCCAATTGGATTACTTCATTAAGCCTTGACCAGGCTAAACGTAATAATTCAGACTCACTCATTGCATTTAATTTCCTTGCCGAATTCAGTATTCCTCCTCCCCTTGCAGCAATCTCTGCATAACTGAGCCCCCTGATCTTATCAACAAATTCTTCTTCACGGCTGGCAGCAAAAACAAGATGAGTGTGGCTGTCGCACCAGCAGGGCAAAACCAACTGACCTGATGCATCAATTACATGGTCAGTAACCTCACCGGCAGGCTCCAGGCTATTCATTTCTCCAAAAGAAACGATGACACCATCCTCAATCAACAAAAAGGCATTCTCCACACAAGGAAGTACTGAAAGGTCTTTTCCCCTGAGCAATTTGTTCTCAGACCTGGTATTGACAAGCAATTTAATATTGGTGATCAGAGTGGAAGCCATACAGCCGCTAATTTACCTGTAAAAGCTGATTTGATAACAATAAAAAAGCCGCCCTCGCAGGCGGCTCAGTTATCTAAAAAAGTTCATTAATAAGGTAATAAAGTAGATTGGGTATTGCCCTGCGGGCCTGTCCATTCCACCTTCATATAGTAAGGGTTTGCACCGGGACAACCTGTTGGATTACCAGTTGCATTCAGGCCGAATGTAACCGACGCATTGAAAAGATTGGTATGGTGAACAACCTTACCGTTTCCTGCCCGGAAACTGCAATCCTGCCTCATCACCACGGGTTGCGCAATAGAAGTGGTAAAAGCATTTCCGAAACGATTGGTACCCCATTCTGCTATACCTGTAATGCCGTTGGCCGAATGCATACCGGTCACTGTTATCACTACTCCGTTATTATATGTAAAAACTCTTTGACGGGCCACCTGCCAGGTACGTTGGCTGTTGTCGTCAAAAGTAACCGACATGTTATTGCTGGTAATCGTATGGGTAATCGTATTCAGTACGGGCAGGTTGATCAGTAAACCGCCGCTAACATTGGTAAAACTTTGCGTTCCGTCAAGGGTAATGCTCTTGTTATCACTCAGGCGGGTTACTTTAAAATTCTGGTAAGTCACATTTATTACAGCTCCTGCATTCTTCCAGCGAACACCCTGTGCCATTGAAACAACTATTACACCGGTGCGAATACGGTTGCCCAAACAATTGGTGCCATTGTAAGTAATGGTAATGGTCCTCGGATTGCTCATGGTATCTACCGCTACAGTGGCATCGCAGATAAATGACTGTATATTTTCTGTTCTGCCTGCAAATCCTGCAGCAGATTCAACAGTAATATTTACATCGTTGGCGGCGGCGTCCACCTCGTTAGAAAATCTTGACTGATCATCAGAATGCCTCGAAGTTTCCATGGTGTAATCAGAATTATCTGTTTGATCTTTCTGACAGGCAATAAAAAACAATGAGAAGAAGGTGAGTAAAATAGCTCCATAAAGGATCCTGGCTTTCATATAAACGGTTTTAAAGTTAAAAAGATATCATACAGACGTCATTGACAGGGATTTGGTTTAAAGCAACAAAAAATAAACCCGAAAATGCAATTTAATAGGAAATTAAACGCCCCTGCAAGGCATTTAGTGCATGTAATGAAAAGAAAAACTACGATAAAACACGGAAATTTTACGATATTGTCACTCCTCATTCCTCCATTCCACCTTCACTTTACGCCTAACCAGTTCTTTTAAAGGTTTGCCATCCTTGTCATATTCTTCCACTGCAACAAAGAAGAGATAGAGGGGTGTATTAATTTCCCGGATCTTGATCACCCTGCCTTCATTGACATCGAAGAACTGGCGGATGTTCTTGGTACCGATGATCCGGTCTTTATCTATCCGGGTAAGCTTGTGGTTGAAAGGGTGCCATTCATAAGCAGTATCATAAAACCAATATGACCAGCCAGTCTCCGAAATATTCATTTCTTTATTCTCATTGAACTCATCTTCTCTAAGTTGAAGCAATGGCAGATATGGAAAATCACGGATAGGACTGTTTTCTGTGAACCTGTAAATAGAATCCCGGATGCTGGCAAATACATAAACCCCCTGCACATTTTGCAGCATTACCAGTATTTTAAAGGGTTTGCGTTCCAATTGCACTGTAGTATTGAATTCGCTCAGTTTCACCGACTCATCCTGCGAAATGCGTATGCTCACTTCTTTTTCCTGCGCAAAAAGAAAACCGTGTATGGCAATCAAACTAACAATTAAAGCAGTCTTTCTAAAATATGCTATCATTATACTCAAAATATGAAATTAATGGCAATTATGATATCAACTTTTACCCGGTTAGTCATCTTCGGCTTTCCATTCGATCTTTAGTTTTCTACGCAGAAATTCCTTTACCGGCATCCCTTTATCATCAGTCTCTTTTACAGCTACAAAAAAAAGATACAAAGGCTTGCCGGCATCCTTCACCTTTATTTCTTCCTTTTCATCCAAAAGATAAAATTGCCTGATAGTTTTTACCCCTACCACTTTATTACTATCAAGAAACACTAATTTTTTGTTGAACCGGTGCCAGTTCAGTTCCGGGTCATAAAACCAGTAAGACCACCCCTCTTTGCTGATGATCAGTTCTTTGTTCTTGTTGAACTCCTCTTCAGCCATGGCCAGGTTGGGAAGTTCTTTAAAACCCGGTACTGGATCTGCCTGGCCTGTTCTGTAAACAGAATCGCTGAAACTGGCAAAAACATACACCCCTTCTGTTTTGGATAACAACACCTGTATTTTGAATCCTTCTTTTTCCAGGGCGAGGCGGGTTTCAAAATCATTTAGCTGGTGTGCTTCATCATCCTGTACTATCCTTATGGAAACATCTTTTCGCTGTGCAAAAAAAACTGCAGGTGCAAGCAGCAAGTATAAAACGATGAAACTTGTCCGGGATAAAGACATAGAACAAATGCTCTTTGCCCACAAATTAATGTTTAATTACCGAAGAAACTTTATCCGGACCGGATTGTTAAGAACTCTAGTAAGTATTGGTCATATCTTCATCCACGCAGATAATGAAATCGGCTTTCCCTTTATTGGCGGCCTCCAGCGAATGAATATCTTTTTGAGACACCGTGCTGATAGTGGCATAGCGCAGCTCCGGCCTCTGCCTTTTCAGGTACCAGAGTATCCCCTCGTAGTTATCGGAATGATAAGCCCCGTTGTAATGAATAAAGAGGCTACCTGTTTTGAAGTATTGGAGGATAAAATGACTCATGGTGGCGTCTTTGATGGCCTGTGCCTTTGGCAGGTTGGGCCCGCCATGCCCGCCCATCATCTCCAGCATTTTCTTATAACCCGGCAGTTCGGCATCATAAGCGATGGGCAGCGGCGCTATCCAGCTTTTTTCTTTGGCTGAAAGGCTGTCTAATTTTTCAAACCCCCCTTTTGAAACCAGCGAAGCAAATTTGCGGGGGATATTGGTGGCGGCAAATGCCAGTTTGTTATCCCTGGCGAAGTTCACCAGTGGTGCATAATCTGTCGGGTAATTTTTCCACAGCCGGGCATTGGAATCAAGTCCCTTGGCGCTGAGCTTACCTTGCAGGTATAAATCCAACGGCTCCTGGTTATCGGCTTCAAACATTTCAGCACCCAGCACCAGGTCACGGCTTTGTTTCAGGTCCTTTGTTACTTCCAGTTGCAGCCAGTGAGCAATGGCATTATTGTGATACTCGCCAAACAACACAATATCCTTCTCCTTCAACACCCTGATCATTTTTTTGTAAGATAACTTTTTGCCTTTGGCATTGTAAAGCACATACGGGGTTTTATCTTGTGTATTACTTACCAGGTGTGAGAGTACAAAAGCTGTTAAAAGCAGTAAATTTTTCATGTTGTTACTTTTCTAAGTTTATTAGCTCTTTTTTCATTAACCAGTCCGTCTGTGCATCATCACCCAGCATAAACAAATGTGTGGCAAATTGGATGAACCCAAATTTTTTATAAAATGAAATGGCACGGGTATTATGCTCCCACACTCCCAGCCAAATCACCTCTTTATTCATTTGTAGGGCAACCTGGATACATTCTTCCATTAGTGCTTTACCGATACCTGTGCCTATGGCTGTGTTCACCACATAAATTCTTGAAATCTCCAGTGCATTCACATGGCCTAACGATGCAGGGTTTTCGGACTCTTTCAATCTTGCATAACCGGCGGGCAGATCATCTACAAAGGCAAGTAAAAATGTATTACCCGGTTCACACACCTGTTCCATCAATAATTCACGGCTGAATTGTTCTTCCATGAACTTTTCCATATCTGCCTTTGTGTTTTGCGCAGCAAAGGCTTCGTAAAATGTCCGGCGGCTGAGGTCTGCTATCAGTGCTGCATCATCTTCATCGGCCGTTCTGATGATTAAGCTCGGCATCAATCCACATTTTCTATTACCATAGCAGAAGCGCCGCCACCGCCGTTACAAATACCAGCTGCGCCGTATCTGGCGTTATTAGCTTTCAGCACATTGATCAGTGTAACAATGATCCTGGCACCGCTGCAACCCAACGGATGTCCCAATGAAACAGCGCCGCCATGAATATTCACCCTGGCAGGATCGAGTTTCATACGCTTGCTGTTTTCGATACCCACCACGGCAAAAGCTTCATTCAACTCCCAATAGGCAATATCTTCCATCTTCAAATCAGCTTTGGCAACAGCTTTCGGCACAGCCAGCGAAGGTGTAGTCGTAAACCATTCCGGCGCTTGTTCAGCATCTGCATAACTTTTAATTTTCGCTATGGGTTTCAGTCCCAGTTCATCGGCCTTTTCTTTACTCATCAATACCAGTGCAGCAGCTCCGTCATTCATGGTGGAAGCATTGGCAGCCGTAACGGTACCATCCTTGATAAATGCCGGGTTTAAGGTTGGTATCTTATCAAATTTTACATTCCAGGGTTCTTCATCTTTTGCGAAAATAACCGGGTCACCTTTTCGCTGGGGAATTTCCACCGGCACCACTTCATTGGCAAATAAACCCTTTTCCCATGCCGCCTGTGAACGTTTATAACTTTCAATGGCAAATGCATCCTGCTCTTCCCGGCTGATACCACAGGTGGAGGCGCAAAGTTCGGCAGCATTGCCCATGGCTTTTCCATCATATACATCTGTCAGGCCGTCTTTGGCAAGGCCGTCAATCAATGATACATTACCATATTTGTTGCCCCATCTCACACTATCAGTATAAAAGGGAACATTACTCATGCTTTCCATGCCACCGGCTATAACGATATCCGCATCTCCCAATAAAATACTTTGTGCAGCCTGTGCAATGGCTTTCATACCGCTGGCACAAACTTTATTGACCGTGGTACAATTCACTTCGTTGGGCAACCCGGCAAACTTAGCCGCTTGCCTTGCAGGGGCCTGTCCCAGGTTGGCCTGCATTACACAGCCCATTAATACATCCTGCACCTGTTCGGGTTTTACCCCGGCTTTTGCAAGGGCTCCTTTAATGGCCACTGCGCCTAACTGAGTAGCTGATAAACTCTTTAATGAACCTCCAAAACTTCCCATCGGGGTGCGGACAGCTGAAATAATATATACTTCCTTCATACGGCTTGTTTGAAATTGAAAAATCAGGTTTGGGTGCCAAAGTTAACGATTGTTAGTGTTGCTGCTACTGACAGGTTGATATACAGGTTAATAAATATCAGTTCAATCCTGCCTGATTACGGACAGAAGGAATTACTTTTACAAAAAATTTGAAATGAAGCTTTTTGTTGCCGGCCTGCCCTATGATATGGATGATGCGGAGCTGGAAGAATTTTTCGAAAAATTTGGTACAGTTACCTCCGTAAAAGTGGCTATTGACAGGGAAACCGGCAAGAGTAAGGGATTTGCATTTGTTGAGATGCCCCTTGAAGCAGAAGCCCGGGAAGCAATTGAAGGCCTGAACAACCTCTCTATCGGCCGGAAAACACTGGTGGTAAAACAAGCCGAAGATAAGTCAGGTGGTGGTGGATTTGGTGGAAGCGGCGGCGGTGGCGGCTACAGGGGTGGCGGAAACAGAGGCGGCGGCGGTGGTGGTTATAATAAATACGGAAACGACAGGGACAGACGAAGGTATTAACCTGTAATTAAAATTATGAAACAGTCCGCCAACCGGCGGACTGTTTGTTTATATGCAGAAACCTAACTGGCTTGTTCAAACTTCAGCAAACTGCCATCGGCGCTATAAGTGGCTTCATACTTAACTGAACCTCTCATAAAATGTGCTTTCCAGGTGCCGTCATTTCTCAATTTCCATTCATATACATTATCCGTAGGAAAACGCTGGCGGAAAGCATCCAGAACTGCAGCCGGTACAGCGGCCAATGAAATAACGGAATGGGAAGAACGGTGACCGTTATCATCAAAACGGGCATCATGACGCTGATTGGAAAGGTTGAACTGGCTTATAAAATTATTGCTGCCCCGCAACCACTCCACTTCTGTGGCGCCGCTGAAACTGCTGTTGAAAGAATTTCTTACGGCTTCGGGTACGTTGGAGGAAGGAATGGCAGTGGCTGTTCCGGTGTTATTACTGTTGCTGTTATCATCAACAGATGATTTGCTGCAGGCAGCCAGTAAAAAACCTGCAATAAGTGCGGTAATGATGCTGTTTTTCATGTGCTATTTAATTTTAAATGAGAAAATGATATACATCAAGTAGGTAAATGCCGGAAGTCATGATGTAACCGGTTTTTATAAAAAACATTTGTAATGAGGAAAATGACTTCTAATTTTATAGAAACTACACTTATGGCCAGATCACATCACCGCAAGAAACATAAGGAGCATGTTCGCCAGTACAGGAATACAAAGGATGAACTGGTAACCGAACCAAAAGGAAAAACCTTTGCCGTATTTACCGTCATTGGTGTATTAACAGGTATGGCAATCGGTTACTTTGCCACCGAAAGTTCTTTTTTGTGGATGGGTGTCGGAGCAGTAGTAGTTGGAGTACTTGGTTACTACATCGGACGCAAAATTGATGGCGACGCCTGACAACTAATGAACTTGATTATTATCTAATGTTATTGATAGAGTATAGTGCAACTATACGGTTTCAATTTAATCGAACCAGTCAGGTTATCTTTCATTTCGAACAGATTATCCCTCACAGCAGAAATCCATTTCTCTTTACCGGTATTTACTGTTTTTTCCTCCCCTGACCCGTTAAACCAAACCTGAATCTTTTTCCAGCTATCACCTGTCGCTGCACCATTCAGTTCATATCCGACAATTCCGCTTTCCAGGTTCTCAAAAAATAAAAGGTTCTTTCGTATTTGCTCAGCTGCAGACATCCGGAAGGCAGGGTGTTTTTTTCTTAACTCTATCAATCCTTTTACATAGTCAAAAACATCTTTATTCGCTGATTTAAGCGACCAATCAATAGCATTGATCTCGTCCGGTGATTTATAAGAATTCTCTACACCCTGCTTGCTGCGCAAAAATTCAGTACCTGCATGCAAGAAAGAGATTCCCTGCGATGTCAGCACAATAGACAATGCAAGCTTATGCATCTCTTTCATATCAACCGGATTGGCATCCTGCATGGAATTGGGGGCAGCAGAAAGATTGAGTTTATCCCACAACACATGGTTATCGTGACATTCGGCGTAAGTAATCGTTTGAAACGGCTCTTTTGAATACGGTGCTTTGGAATAATTGACCTTGCTGTAATCCACTTGCGGGTGCTGCACAGAAGCGACGATACCAAATTTTATCGTTTCTTCCATGCCCGGTTTACCACTGGCAAACCCCTTGTCCGTATGCTCAAACACACTTCCTTTTATACCATCCCGGATATCATCACTGAAAACTGCTATTCTGTCCAGTTTGGCCGCATTGGCCTTCAAGGCTCTTTGTTCTTCGGGCAAAGGCGATTTACCTGCTGTCCAGCCCTCGCCGTACAATAATATGTCGGGCCTTATCTTATGCAATTCTTTTGAAATAAGGTTCATAGTTTCAATATCATGCACTCCCATCAGGTCAAAACGAAAACCATCTATATGGTATTCTTTTACCCAATACAAAACTGATTCCAGGATGAATTTTCGCATCATCGCCCTTTCACTGGCTGTTTCATTGCCACAGGCTGTGGCATCGGAGAATTTTCCTTTTTCATCCTGCCGGTAATAATAGCCCGGAACTAACTGGTTAAAATTGGATTTTTCTGTAAGGGCCGTATGGTTGTACACCACATCCATGATCACCCGCAGGCCATTATCATGAAACGTTTTCACCAGTTGTTTGAATTCTTTTATTCTGACAGCCCCATTGTTTGCATTGGTTGAATAAGATCCTTCAGGCACATTATAGTTCAGCGGATCGTAGCCCCAGTTGTATTGCGGTTTGTCCGTCACCGATTCATCCACAGAATTATAATCATAAGAAGGCAGCAGGTGCACATGAGTGATGCCCAGTTCCTTCAAATGATCCAGTCCTGTAGAAAGTCCGTCTGCATTTTTTGTCCCCTTTTCAGTTAAGCCCGGGAATTTACCTTTTTGCCCGATTCCCGAATTAGCCGCAATACTGGCATCTCTTACATGCAGTTCATAGATGATCGCATCAGTCTTTTGGTTAAACGCAGGTGATTTATCTTTTTCCCATCCTGCAGGATTAGTTTGCAGCAGGTCAACCACCATTGCCCTTTTCCCATTCACACCAACAGCTTTGGCATAAGGATCGGGTACTTCGTCGGACCAATTGCCGTTGATTTTGACCCGAAAAACATAATACATCCCCTTTACATCCACTTTGGCTGAGGCTGACCAAACACCTTTTTCTTCTTTCTTCATCACAATCCGGTTGGTTGGGCTTCCCCCCACCCATTCCTTGTACATTATCAGTTCTGCTTCTGTGGCTGTAGGTGCCCATATTTTGAATTGAGAAAATTTTGGAGAGTACACAAGACCCAGGTCATTGCCATCATAAACCGGGTAAGTACTAAAATCAATTTTTTGTGCTTTCGCTGAAAATAACTGTGTAATAAGTCCGATCAGCATGATATATCTCTTCATTAAAGAATCTTTTTTTAAAATTAGTAAATGCAACAATAGGAAACTGTGAAGAAATTCCCGCTGCTTTTTTCGGCTGCCCGGGGGCAAACCTGTAAATTGTCTTTTTATTTGAATTACTATTAATTATTGCCTTATGGGAGATGTCCAGGTAAAAAAGCAATCAAAGAAATATGATGTGGTCATTGTAGGGTCTGGAGCTGGTGGCGGTATGGCTGCATATGTCTTGGCAAAAGCTGGTTTGAAGATATGCTTGCTGGAGGCCGGGTATATGTATGACCCGCAAAAAAATATTACTCAATTAAAAAATCCATGGGATTCACCAAGAAGAGGTGCCAGTACCAAAATCAGACCTTTTGGTGATTTTGATGCCTGTTACGGGGGATGGTCAGTAGAGGGTGAACCCTTTACCAAAGAACCAGGCACCGACTGGATGTGGTGGCGGGCAAGAATGCTGGGTGGCCGCACCAATCACTGGGGAAGAATTTCCCTGAGGTTCGGGCCAAAAGATTTCAAACGAAAAAGTATTGACGGCCTGGGTGATGACTGGCCAATCGGTTATGAAGATGTAAAACCATACTACGATAAAGTAGACAAACTCATTGGGATCTTTGGCACCAACGAAGGATTGGAAAATGATCCGGATGGATATTTCCTGCCGCCGCCAAAACCAAGACTGCATGAATTATTTATCAAAAGAGCAGCCTTACAGGCCGGGGTGAACGTAATTCCTTCCCGGCTTTCTATACTAACAAAACAAATTGAAAACGATGCAGGCAGGGGTGTTTGTTTTTACTGTGGCCAATGTGCCCGCAACTGCAGTATGGCTAAAGCTGATTTCTCCTCCACGAATGTTCTCATCTATCCTGCCCTGAAAACAGGCAATATTGATGTAGTGGCCAATGCCATGGCAAGAGAAGTACTGACAAATAAAGACGGACTGGCTACGGGTGTTTCCTATATCAGCAAAGAAGATATGATGGAATACCAGGTAGAAGGCAAAGTAGTGATACTCGCTGCCAGTGCCTGTGAAAGTGCCCGTATATTATTGAACTCAAAATCACAGCGCCACCCCAATGGATTAGCCAACAGCAGCAATGTAGTGGGTAAATATCTGCATGATTCTACCGGTGCTGCATTGGGAGGTGTGTTGCCACAGGTCTTTGGCAGAAAACGATACAACGAAGACGGTGTAGGCGGCCTGCATATTTATTCTCCCTGGTGGCTGGATAATAAAAAACTGGATTTTCCACGAGGTTATCATATCGAATACTGGGGAGGAATGAGCCAGCCATCTTACGGTTTCAGTTGGGGTATTGAAAAGCTGAATGGCAAATATCTTGTAAACGGTAAGCAAAAAGAAGCCGGTGGATATGGGGCATCGTTAAAAGAAGACTATCGCTTTTTCTATGGAGCAGGTGTAGGCATGGCCGGCCGCGGTGAAGCCATTCCGCTGGAAACAAACTATTGCGAGATAGATCCCAATACGGTTGATAAATATGGCATACCCGTTTTAAAGTTTAATGTTAAGTGGAGTGAGCATGAGATCAAACAGGCCAAACACATGAAGGAAACCTTCAAGGAGATTATGCACAATATGGGAGCTGTCATTACCTGGGGTGGCGATGATGACGAAAAGACTAACTGGGGACTATCCAAGCCCGGTGAGATCATTCACGAAGCAGGAACAGTGCGAATGGGCAATGACCCAAAAAAATCGGCCCTGAACAAATGGAGCCAGGCGCATGATTGTAAAAATCTTTTTTGTGTGGATGGCGGACAGTTTGTATCACAGGCAGATAAAAATATAACCTGGACAATCCTTGCATTGAGTATGCGGGCCAGTGAGTATATAATTGATGAAATGAAAAAACAGAATTTGTAAAACCCCGGTTATAGTTCATGGTTCATAGCAAACCCCAATGCCATGAACCATAAACCATGCGCTAAAATTTCTATATTATGGATCGTAGAAAATCGCTAAAACTCATTGCAACCGGAGCTATTGCTGCTCCTGCAGTTATTGCTGGCTGTAAAAATGATGACAAGAAAGATAATAGCAACAAACCGGCAGAAAATAAATTCAATCTTGACAGGAATCCTGATGAACTAAAGTATGAGAATGAATTACTGTCAAAAGAAAAGTTCTTCACCGAACATGAAATGGCCACTATTACGGTTTTGGCCGATATGATCATTCCCAAAGACGAAGTAAGCGGAAGCGCCTCCGAAGCCAAAGTGCCGGAATTCATTGAGTTTATTGTAAAAGACATGCCGCAGCACCAGGTTCCTATGAAAGGCGGCCTTCGCTGGCTGGATATGCAATGTCTCAAACGTTATGAAAAAGCATTTAAAGATTGTACAGCGCAGCAACAAATTGAAATGGTTGACCAAATAGCTTACCCCGCAAAAGCAAA
>CAYPBW010000009.1:0-1578 GCA_964409055.1 uncultured Chitinophaga sp.
CAGGTAAGCTTTAAAACCGTGGTGCCGCAGCAGCCATTGGTGGCCGGCGAATCTTTCCAGGTGCAGTACATACTGGAAGATGCTGATAATGCCAGCAACCTGAAGCCGCCGGTTTTTAAAAACTTTCGCTATGTGGCGGGGCCCAACCTCTATACCGGCTCTGTTCCATCCGTTCATGGTTCAAAGCCGCTGCGGAATTTTGTGTACACCCTGGAAGCTACCCGGCCGGGCCGGTTTATGATTCCCGGTACTACCGTTGTTGCTGACGGGCAACTCCTGCAAAGCAGTGATGTATGGGTGAAAGTGATTACAAAAGAGGAAGCCACTTTATTGTTTGGCCGGGAAATGGCGGCCATGAGTTCTGATTATATCCTTCGCCCGGGTGAAGATCCTTATCAAAAGATCAAAAAGAATCTTTTCCTCAAAGTGCTGGTTGATAAACATAGTTGCTATGCCGGTGAACCGGTTACAGCCACATTTAAACTGTATTCAAGGCTGGAATCAAAATCAGATATAGTTAAGAATCCCGGTTTCTATGGCTTTACTGTTTTTGATATGGTAAACCTGGCCGATAAACAGGTAGCAGCTGAAATGCTGAACGGAAAAGTATACGATGTGCACACCATCCGTAAAGTGCAGCTTTATCCTTTGCAGGCAGGTGTTTTCACTATTGATCCGATGGAGGTAAGGAATAAAGTAGAGTTTTCCCGCAGTGTGGTGAATAAAAAAACGGAACAACAAATAGCCGAAGGTATGCTGGGCGGCAGTGAGGAAGAGCCTGCGAATAAGCATGCTGAGGTATTTGAAAGCAGCATGTCAAGTGAAGCCGTAACGATCACTGTCAGGCCTTCGCCGGAGAAAAATAAACCAGCCCTCTTCACCGGCGCAACAGGCAATTTTTCTATCAGTGCTGCGCTGGTCAAAACCGAGCTGAGAAAAAATGAAGAAGCCTGGCTGGAAGTTACTGTATCCGGTAAAGGGAATTTCTTGCAACTGATACCGCCAACTGTTCAATGGCCCGCCACTGTTGAAACATTCGATGCAGCCAATACGGATAAACTGGATAAGACGAAAGTGCCGCTTGCAGGAAGCAGAACCTTTCGTTTTCCTTTTGTAGCTGCCGAGGAAGGCGATTTTGAAATTCCGGCTATTTCGTATGCTTTTTTTGATCCCGACAGTAACCGGTACAAAACGATGACCACCAAACCAGTTCGGTTCCGTGTAAGTGGTGAAACGGTGAAAGAAAAAGTGGTGACAGAAAAGAAAAAGTCTGTCAGCAGCATTAATACAAGGGCCAGCTGGGTGGCGGGCAGCATAGTAGCAGCACTTTTTCTGGCAGTGCTCGGTTATTGGTTACTCAGGAAAAAGGAACCGGTGGTGGTAAAAGCGGAAGAAATACTAGTAGTTGAACCATCAGCGGATGAGCAGTTAAAAGTGGCTACGCAACTGGCGCAGCATAATGATCCTGCATTTTATAATGAGTTGCACCGTGTTATTTGGGAAAGGCTGGGGCATTATTTTGACCTGGAGGGAACAAACCTCAACAAAGCGGCCTTGTATTCAAAACTGGCTGAAAAA
>CAYPBW010000009.1:1678-38499 GCA_964409055.1 uncultured Chitinophaga sp.
CCTGGAGGGAACAAACCTCAACAAAGCGGCCTTGTATTCAAAACTGGCTGAAAAACAAATCAGCCCGGAAATGACGAATACTATCAATTACCTATTGACAGAATGTGAGGCCAATCTTTATACAACCGCATCATTGGAGAGTAATAAGGAACAACTGCTGGCAGATGCCCGTAAAGTGCTGGAGTATTTTCAATAAACCCGGCTGAAACAATAATTGATTCTGTAATTCGCTTTTTGTCAATGTTTCGACAAGCTCAACATGACAAAAAGCTGTCAGCCTGAGCCTGTCAAATGCTGAATTAGATGAAATTTCAACTTGTAATAATCACTACTCAGCGTATTTATAACCCACGCCTCTTACCGAATGGAAGTATTTGGGGTTGCGGCTGTCTTCTTCAAAATATTTGCGGAAGTTCAGGATGAAATTATCAATGGTCCTCGTGGTGGGATACACATTATAGCCCCAGACTGACTGCAGGATCTTTTCTCTCGGCACTACTTCATTTTTATTTTCAATAAGCAGTTTCAGCAGCATGGATTCTTTTTTGCTTAACTGAATTTTTTCACCGTTGCTTTTGGTAGCTTCCTGTGCTTTGAAGTCAATATTGTTTCCGCCAAAAGAATACGTATCGCCAATAGTTGATTTATCCTGTAGTTTCTTGTTCTTGTTGATCAGTTTATTTACCCGTAACAAAAGCTCTTCGAGGTTGAAGGGCTTGGTCAGGTAATCATCGGCGCCTTTTTTCAATCCAAGTACCCTGTCGGCGCTGGTATTTTTGGCGCTGAGTATGAGAATCGGCACTTCATTGTTAGTGAGGCGAACGGTTTCCGTTACATTAATACCATCCACTTCAGGCAGCATCACATCCAGTATAATCAGGTCAAAATATTCTGACTGGATTGCTTTGAGGGCAGCAGCGCCATCAAAGGCAGAAGTAACATCATAGCCTTCCAGCTCAAGATTCAACTTCAGCGCTTCGTGCAGGTTTTCTTCATCTTCAACCAGGAGGATGGATGTTTTCCGGTCTGTACTCATGTTTTAAAAATGACTGCAAAAATACTGCCCTGCGGCAAATGGTTTGTCACCGAAATGTCGGCATTGTGGTCCTCTGCTATCTTGCGGCAAAGGTACAAACCTAGTCCTGTGCCCTGTGTTTTTCGGGTGGCTTCATTGCCAATGCGGTAAAATTTAGAGAATATTTTTTTCTTTTCCTCATCGGGTATACCGGGACCTTCATCAATGATCTGCAGCGTTACGGTGTCTGCTTCTTTCCTCAGCAAAGCTTTTACCGGTTTTTCCCTGGGCGCATACTTAATGGCATTCTCCAGCAGGTTATTGATCAGCATCTGTAATAATAAAGGGTCCCCCAGGACTTCGGCATCCAATTCTATTTCCTCCAGGAATATCCTGTCGGGAAACCGGTTCCGGAAATCCTGCAGGCAGTCTTTCAGCAAGTCGGACAGATTGAGCTCATCATTGGTCTGGTTATAGCGGCCGCCTTCCAGTTGTGCTGATACAAGAATATTATTGGTTAAAAAATTGAGCCGGTTGGTTTCATCCAGGGTGGTGCGCAGCAATTTTTTTTGTTTCTCCGGCTCAAGGTGATATTTCTGCATCGTTTCCAGGTTCAGCCGGGTAACTGCTATAGGTGTTTTCAATTCATGGGTTACGGCCATCATAAAATTTTGCTGTTGCTGCTGCAATTTGAACTGGCGCCGGATAGCCCTGTAAACAAATATGGCCCCTGTAATAATTAAAAGCAGAAAAGTAATACCCTCTGCAATGTATTTTCCCGTATTTCTTTTTGCTTCTTTATCGATGGACTGTATTCTTTCAGCCAGCTCTGTGGTGCTGAGAGAATCCTTTATGACATCAATACTCTTATAGCTAAGTTGCGCAATACGGCTGCTTTGTTTTTCCAATGATATAAACCACCATATAAGAGCGGCAATGATATAGGTAAAGAGTATGATATAAAGTAAGCTGGTTCGTTTTAACCTTTTACGGCTGTTGTCTGCCATGAGTTGTAGCTGTTATTGTTTCTTTTCCAATCGCAAACCCACATTCATTACATGTTGCAAGGGATTTTCCCGCATGATCTGTTCAATAGTAAATGTATAATCACCTGTTTTCCTGAAATAAAATTCCTGCCCGGCAGGTGTCAGTAAAATCCGGTGTTCATATATATCATCCATGCCACTGCCCAGCCAGCCTTTTTCGTTGGTGGCAAGGGTCAGGTCATAGCGGCCGGTACGGCTGCTGTCCTGTCCCGGCTGTCGGGTGGTGATATTGACATATATATTATTGTAATTGTATTTATCAGTATGCCGCAGTACTACATAGAGTTTGTAAGGAACGGCAGTGTCTTTTATGGTAAAATTAAAAGTGGGTTTATAACTTTTATCCCAGGTATGACCGGGGATGGTCACTGATTTTTCGTAAAGTTCAATGGTTTGGCAAGCCGGTATAAACAGGGAAACTGCCAGTAAGGATAATAAAGTGCGGGATACTATTTTCAACCTGTTGAGTTTTTACAAAAATAAAATGTTTCTGTAAGTCTGTTTGCGTGGGACCGTGGACTTTTACAGCACATTCAGTACCTGCTCTTTTGCTTTTTCCAGCTCATCTTTCATCAGTACTACACATTTTTGAATGGTAGAATCGTAGGCTTTTGAGCCGGTGGTATTGATTTCCCTGCCTATTTCCTGCAGGATGAAAGAAAGCTTTTTGCCTTTGGCATCATCATTTTCGTCCAGCAACGAAAGAAAATAGTCACAATGGTTCTTTAATCGTACCTGCTCTTCGCTGATGTCAATTTTCTCGATATAAAAGATGAGTTCCTGTTCCAGTCGGTTACTGTCATAGTTCTCTTTACCCACATTTTCATCCAGCAATCGGGTAATACCCTCCCGTATCTTTTGTTTGCGAAGCGGTTCCAGTTTGATCACTTCTTCCTGCTGTTGGCGGATATTGGTAATGCGGGCCCGCAGGTCCTGCTCCAGTGATTTGCCTTCATCCAGCCGATGAATATTCAGATCGTCAATGGCAGCCTGCAGCACCTGCTGAAATTCTTCCCATTCTTTATCGGTCAGTGTTTCGCTGCTGGGGGTGATAACTTCCGGTAATTTCACTAATGTGCTGAGAATAGAGGAAGGATCAAGGTTCAATTCTGCCGACAATTCCGCCAGGGGTTTATAATAAGCTTTTGCCAGGTCAGTGTTGATGGTAACAGGTTTGGTATGGCCGGTATCTTTCAGGCTGATTTGGCAATCGACACTGCCGCGGCTGAGTTTTTCCGAAAGCAAACGGCGGATATCAAATTCAAAAGGTTTTAAAATAGAAGGCAGTTTTAATTGCAGTTCAAACTGTTTGCCGTTGAGTGATTTGATATCTATGAGGAAGGTACGGTTGGCTACATTTTTTTCAGCCCTTCCAAATCCGGTCATTGATTTCAGCATGAAATGATTTTTAGATTAGCGTAAAGGTATTTTAAATAAAGTATTCGGGTTTGGATAATAATAGCGGCGATAATGCAGGTATAAAAGAATCTGATCAGCGATGGGATAAAACAAAAACCCCTCTGGAGAAACCAGAGGGATTAATATATGGATGGGTTAGTAAGTACAGGGAAATAAATTTCCCTACACAATATTAAAAAGAATTTTGTTTAACCAAAAAATATTTCCAAAATATTTTATTAACATTTTAAAATCGCTTGTGGATAAACCGGCGTTGTTATCACTACTTTTTCAGGAATTATTTTCCGCTTCAAATTTTTTATTTGAAACTAAAATAAAAAATCATTTTTAACCATCGTCTGAAATGCCTGACTGGCAATAGTTCTGTAAGATTGAAGTTTTTGCTGTTTAAATACTTTCAATGATAAATTTTTTTTCTTCGCAACTGTTTTCATTACCTGGTTTCTTTTTTTACCTGCAAACCAGCCAATAGAAAAATTTTGACTGCATGCGATGAAAGTAGAAATATTACTACAATCCGGTCTTTCCTCAGCTTAATTACCTTTGCCGGACTGCGCCGGTATGCGGCGTTTAAAAAATCAGCTTATGCGTTTTGATCAGCCTGTTCCGGTAACCACCATTGCACAATTGATCGGTGCAGAAGTAGTGGGCAATGAAAATGGACTTGCGACCGGTATCAATGAAATACATAAAGTGGAGAAAGGTGATCTTGTTTTTGTAGATCATCCCAAGTATTATGATAAGTGTATTCAGTCAGCGGCCAGTTTTATTATCATAAACAAAAAAACCGATGTTCCGGATGGAAAAGCATTGTTGATTGTGGAAGAGCCTTTTGAAGCTTACCTGAAGATTGTAAACTTCTACCGGCCATTTGCACCTTCCCTGAAAATGATCAGCGATACAGCGAGGATAGGTGAGGGCACGGTAGTGATGCCGGGCGCCTATATCGGTAACGAGGTAACAATTGGCAAGAATTGCATCATCCATCCCAATGTGACCCTGCTCGATTATTGTATTATCGGTGATAATGTCATCATCCAGGCAGGAACAGTCATAGGCAGTGATGCTTTTTATTATAATAAAAAGACGAACCGGGATATTCATTACAAGAAAATGGACAGTTGCGGCCGGGTTGTCATTGAAAATGGAGTAGAGATTGGCGCCAACTGTACCATCGACCGGGGCGTAAGTGCCGATACAGTAATAGGGGCGGGTACCAAAATGGATAACCTGGTACATATCGGTCATGATACGGTGGTAGGAAAAAATTGCCTTTTTGCGGGGCAGGTTGGTATTGCCGGTGCTACTACCATTGAAGATAATGTCATTCTTTGGGGACAGGTAGGGGTAAGCAAAACACTAACGATTGGAAAAGATGCAGTTGTTTATGCACAAAGCGGTGTGAAGGATTCTATACCGGGTAGCAAAGTTTATTTCGGTTCACCGGTGGAGGATGCCAGGGAAAAGATGAAAGAATTTGTCTGGATAAAACGTATTCCTCAATTATGGGAAAAAGTGATGGGTAGTAAGGGGTGATTGGTTAATTGGTTGACAGGTTAATTAAGGTTTCTATTAATTACATAACACTTTCAATCAATCTAATCCGGTATATAATCATAGGGCAGCAGGTCTGCCACATTCTTCCAGCTCCAGTACCCCTGGTTTATCCAGTCCTTTTGTTCATAGTAATAACCATTTTCGGTAATGGCTATAGTTTCTTTGATATCGATGTACGATATGGGGTATTGTACATTTTTCGGTAAGCCCATTTTTTTCAGGTACTCCGGCTCTGGTTTCTTATTGGTATAAGCAATACTTAGTTTCCTGGGAAACCATATTTCGATCTGCAGGGTGCTGTCCAGTGCTCCGTAATAAAGTGTATCGTAGGGATTATCTACCCGGTTAAACTTCTTTTCATTTTTTTCATCCAGCATGTCGATTACCCAGCCATCTTCGTACAAGCTGCTGTCATAGTAACTCCGCATGAAATGCAATTTTGATCCTTCATAAGCCTTAGCCCTTGCCTTGCTCCAGACCTGCTTCGTACTGTCATCGGCTTCCATTTCAGTATAAAGACAGTATCCTCTGTATGAATTCACATGAGTATTATAGAAATAAACGAAGGAATCAAGCTGGTAGCGTAAATTATAGCCGAGTGCATGATTGGCAATCTGTATCGCATCGGTAGCCAGTACTTTTAACCGGTTAGTTCTTTTGTAATAATAAAACTTCAGTACTTCGGGGTTCAGCAACGTACATTTTTCAGCATTGGGGGTGGAGCCTATAAAGTTCTGGAAGAAAAAGTCGCCATACTTGGTCCAGCCATCGGCCACTTCATAGGTGTTTCTTAGTACCACTTCACCCATGCTTTTTTCCTCTTTCACCAGCTGTATATCAATTTTATTGTTCTCTGTCACTCTCACAGTTTGGGTAAGGTAGCCGGTATAGCTGAAGATCAGGTCATATCCTCCCGATTTTAAGGACAATGAGAATTTCCCTTCTTTATCAGTTACTGTTCCTAAAGTTGTATTCTGGCAAAAAACGGATGCGTTGACCAGGGGCTCTTTTGAGGCAGAGTCAACTACTGTGCCGGTGATGACAAACTGGGCCGTGGATAGTACTGAAAAACCAATAAACAAAAGTGAAAGCAGTAAACGATTTATTACCATAAGAAAGTATTACGGTTTAAAGATAACAGCAATGGGCTTACCGTTGCATGTCAACAATGGTGCCGGCGTATTTTTCGCAGGCTTTTTTTATTGATTGCTCCAGCGGGGTATAGGAAAATTCCGGGAAAGCCTTCAATAGTTTACCATTTTCAAACCAGGTCTGGCTTTGGGCCACCCTTGCACTTTCTTTGGTAAGCAAAGGACGTTTCCCGGTGAAAAAGGACTTTATTTTTTCCATCCTCCAGGCCATTGATAATAAGAACGGGTTTGTTTTTCGGGCCGGCCTTTTTTTACCAAATGCATCAGCAATAGTATCCTGTAATTTTTGAAAAGGCCAGGTATCACCGTTCACAATAAATCTTTGTTCTGATATATTACTTTCCATCAGCATTACGGTAGCCCTTGCTGCATCTTCAATATCTACAAAACCATTAATACCCGGTGTGTACCATTTGAACCCTTCATATACCTGCCTGAAAATGGCGCAACTACTGCTGTGCCAGTCGCCGTAACCTAAAATTGTACTTGGATTTAAAATAACAGCTTCGAGCCCTTCGCTTATCCCTCGCCACACTTGCAATTCTGCTTTGAATTTACTTTTAGCGTAATGCGTATTGGCCTTGCTTTCTTCCCATTTTTTTTCTTCATCCACATGTCCACCATTAGTAGTTCGTCCAAGTGCTGCCACCGAACTGATATGTACCAGTCTTCTTACTTTTTTTTCCAGGGCCATATTCACCACATTGGCGGTTCCTTCTACGTTTACCTGGTACATCTGTTCCCTTTCTTTTTTTACAAAAGAAACAATGGCGGCGGCATGAATAACTGTGTCAATCCCTTCCATGGCGTCTTCCAGGGCTACTACATCTAATACATCACCGTCTGCCCATTCTACTTTTTCAAAAATACCTGCCGGTATCCAGAATGGTAATTTATTACTGCGCCGTATTGCCCTGACAGCATATCCTTTTTCCACTAAATTTTTAATAATATAAGATCCAAGGAAACCGGTGCCGCCTGTAATGAGTACTTTGGTTGACAAGTTGATTCTTTTAAGAGACTGCAAATTTACAAGTGCCATTTCCATTTCGACTTGTAAACCTATATGCCTGTTAACTGTATTTGTAATATCCTTCGCCTGATTTTTTTCCCAGTTTTCCTTCTTTTACTTTTTGTTCCTGTATATAAGAGGGCTTCAGTCTTTCAGGCTGCCCGAGTTGCTCGTAAACAGAACAACTTACCGCATAGTTTACATCATTGCCGATCAGATCCATAAGTTTGAATGGTCCCATCTTAAAGCCTGATGCTTCCATTATTGCATCCGCTTGTTGCATACTCACTTTGCCTTCTTCCACCAGTCTCAGGGCTTCTATATAATAAGGCCTTGCCACCCGGTTTACAATAAAGCCGGGAGAATCTTTACAGATTACCGGGGTTTTACCCATTTGCCAGGCCAATTCCACTACGGTTGCAGTGGTTTGTTCATTGGTATATTGAGTATTTACTACTTCCACCAGTTTCATGATAGTGGCAGGATTGAAAAAATGCATACCAATCACTCTTTCCGGCCGCTGCACATTTTGGGCAATAGCAGTGATGGAAAGAGAAGATGTATTGCTGGCAAAAATGCATTCACTGTGGTTTAGCTCAGCCAGCTGGTTGAATAAAGCGATCTTGATGTCTGTTTTTTCAACGATTGCCTCTATAAAAATATCAGCGAGACAATTTTGTATATCATCCGTAAAGCTGATCCTTTTTTCAATCTTTTCTTTTTCTGCAGTTTCCATTTTTCCTTTATCAACCAATGACTGCAGGTTTTTGCTGATACCGTTTTTTGCTTTATCCAGTATAACTGGATTTAGTTCGTAAAGCAAAGTAGAAAACCCGGCCTGAGCAGCAGCCTGTGCAATACCGCTGCCCATTGTACCGGCACCGCAAACACATATTGAGTTTATTTCCATTCAAAAATTTACGGCTGTAAAGATATTGGTTGTCCACAGATGTTAAAGTCATGTTGACGGAATAGTTATTTATATTATCTTTCTGTTTCTAAAACCAAAACCACGTTTATGGAGACTAACCAGCCTGTTTCTAATCCTGTTTATACCCCTGCACCTCCGTCACCCGGAATATTTGGATCCAAAGTGCCTTCCTCCGTGTCTTTTGCCGTTGTGTTATTACTGTTTCTGCTGCCTTTATCAGAAATACGTTGTGCCGGTACTGCGTTGATGAGTAAGAGCGGTCTTGCCTTTGCAACCGGGAAAGAATGGACTTTTATGGGCGGCATGGGAAAGGATATGATGAAGGATATGAAGGCACCCAAAAAGGGTGAGAAGGAAGGCAATTCACAGTACTTTATCATTGGCGCTGCTGCGCTGGCTTTGTTGGGCCTTTTGCTGGCTCTTGCCGGTAACAAAACAACCGGTTATGCGGCTACAGCCTGTGGCGTACTGGGTGCCGGGGCATTAATTGGTTTTATGCTCGACCTGAAAAAATGGTTTGATGCAGGATTGGCCAAACAAGCTGCCGAAAAAACCAAAGAGGGATCCGATTCCATCGGGCTTGATAACATGGACAGCCTCACCAATGTAACCCTTGGGTTTACTCCCTGGTTTTATATGGCTGTCATTGCTTTCCTGCTGGCAGCCTTGTTCAGCTACAAGCGATCGGCATCATTAAAGCCCTGATTCATTTTACAAGCATCATTTTTATTCACTATAAACCAACCAACATGAACAGAAAAACAATCACAATGATTCTGGCGGTAGTAATTCTTGCCGCATTTTTTTTACCGTACATGAGTTTTTTTGGACAAAGCATTAGCGCCTTTGACCTGGTTAAGGGCGGAGGCAAAGCGGATGTATATATCTTAGCTCTTGCACCTCTTGCCGCCATACTGCTATTGGTAGGTGCTTTGAACAATGAGAAGTACACCCCCAGTCGTTCTGTATTAGGTATTTTAGCCCTCGTAGGCTGGATTTATCCTATAATCCGTATGTTTATAGACGGCGGGTCAATGGCGGGTCAAGTTTTCAAGATATTGGGTATCGGCTTTTGGCTGGGCCTTGTTGCTGCTCTCGCTGTTATCCTGTACAATCCAAAATCATAACGATAGTTAATACTTTTTTAAGGCTGCCTCATGGCAGCCTTTTTTGTGCCCTGTGTAAATTTTAACTTCGAGCAGTTATGCTGCAAAAAGTAATTATTGGATGTTGTATACTGTTATTTGCAGAGGCCGGTGCGCAAACCTATGACCAATGGGCACAAACAGTGGGCTGGGATGGGGTGAGCCATTGGAAAAAATATATGTACACACAGCCGGCCTACATGGGGCCTAATGCATTGCCTGTTCCCCGGCTGGGAAACGGTAGCATTGACAGTAGTTTTTTTATAGCTGCCACCGGCATGATGCATTTTTCAAAAGGAGATAATACCCAAAATATAAGCTTGTATGCGAATTATTGCCTCGTAAAGAACCTTATTTCATTCGATGCTGTTTGGGTACCGTATGAGCGATACAACATGAGCCTTTCCACTAAACAGGAACGGCATGTATTTGCGCAATTTTTCTATGATAAGGAAGCTGCCGGCGAAGTACACCTGAATACAAACCTTCAACTGTTGAATAAATGGCGCAAACATATTCAGCTGGCATTGCGGTTGGGCTACCGGTTTCCCTGCTCTTCCGGGTTTGGTGCTGCCCGTTATTCTGACGGACCGGGTTATTATTTTGATCTTTCATTTGGCAAGCCACTGGGAAAGAACCTGAAATGGAATGGTATGGCGGGTTTTTATTCCTGGCAGATACAATCTGATAAACACCAGCAGGATGATGCATTTCTTTTCGGAACAGGGCTGGAGTGGAACAGGAACAACTGGCACATACAAACCAATGTGGCCGGTTACCTGGGCTATTTGAAAAACAGCGGGGATAAACCCATCGTATACCGGTTTAATATGGAAAGAAGAATAAAGAGAACAGGTTTATTGCTCGCCTTTCAGCAGGGGTTGCATGACTTTGATTACAGTACCGTGGAGTTTGGGACCAAATACTATCTCAACTGGAAATCTTTTTCCGTTGCTAAATAGCCGAAGTGAACTGTTTCAGGAACCGTACATCATTCTCGCTGAACAACCGGATATCATTGATACCGTATTTCATCATGGCGGGCCTTTCGATACCCATACCAAAAGCGAAGCCGGTATATTTATTGGGATCAATGCCGCAGTTGGATAATACATTGGGATGTACCATGCCACAACCTAAAATTTCTACCCAGCCGGTCTTCTTACAGATATTACAGCCATCGCCGCCGCAGATGAAACAACTTACATCCATTTCAGCACTGGGTTCGGTAAAGGGGAAGTAAGAAGGACGAAAACGAACTTTTACATCCTTGCCGTACATTTCTTTTACAAAGAAATATAATGTTTGCTTGAGGTCGGCGAAAGAAACATTTTCATCAATATATAAACCTTCTACCTGGTGAAAGAAGCAATGGCTTCTGGCACTCACGGTTTCATTGCGATAAACACGGCCGGGCATCAGCATACGGATAGGAAGCTTTCCTTTTTCCATTTCCCGTATCTGTACACTGCTGGTATGCGTACGCAATACCCAATCCGGGTTTTGCTGAATATAAAAAGTGTCCTGCATGTCTCGGGCAGGGTGGTGTTCAGGTAAGTTCAGGGCACCGAAATTATGCCAGTCGTCCTCAATTTCTGGTCCTTCGGCTACAGCAAAGCCGAGGCGCTGAAAAATAGAAACGATCCTGTTCCGCATCAGTGTCACCGGGTGACGGGAACCGATGGGTAGTTCATCACCGGGTAAAGAAATATCAATTGCGTTGCCCGTTGACAGTTGCCCGATGTCCGATAGCTTCTTTAGTTCAGCATATTTAGTTTCTACATAGGCTTTAAACTCATTCAGCAACTGGCCGGCTTCTTTTTTCTTTTCGGGGGCTACATTTTTCATCTCACCCATTATCTCTTTCACAATGCCTTTTGTGCCCAGCCATTTAATGCGGAATTCCTCCACAGTTTTTGCATCAGTCGCAACGGTACTGCCAGCCTCATTTTTATACGCTTCAATCTTATTCAGCAATTGTTCCATAAGGGTACAAAGATAGGCTAAGAGGATAAAGGAGAGTAAGGAGAAAAAGAGGGCTTTCTCCTCAACTCTTTTTCCTCCTTTAAACTCTTAGCTTTGTAAACATGGACCACCTCAATATTTCCGACTTTCTTTCCCCGGTAAATCTCTCTGCCATTTCACATGATGAAGGCTATAAAGAAGGGCAGCTGGGTAAAATGGTGGATGCCTACGAGGAACATTTTCCTGACCTGGACGAAGCACAGATCGTTTTGGTCGGTTGCGGGGAGCAGCGGGGAAGCGGATTGATCCATGGCCATAGCGAAGCCCCCGATATTATCCGACGTCATTTTTATTCTTTGTTCTACTGGCATACCGATATCAAAGTGGCCGATGTGGGTAATATTAGAGCCGGCTCCCTGTTTACCGATTCTTATGCGGCATTAAAAACAGTAGTGCAGGAGCTGATCGGTGATGGCAAAACGGTGATCATTCTCGGAGGATCCCATGATCTTACCTTATCGCAGTATCATGCTTATGCGGAAAGCAAGAAACTGATAGAAGCCAGTTGTGTGGATGCATTGATTGACCTGAACCTGGAATCCCCCTTCAGGCATGAGAATTTTTTGATGGAGATGCTGACAGGAGAACCCAATTTCCTGCGGCATTATAACCATATCGGTTTCCAGAGTTATTATGTACATCCGAGAATGCTGGAAACGATGGATAAACTCCGTTTCGATTGTTACCGGGTAGGCAGTGTAAAAGAAAATATTGATGAAATGGAGCCGGTGATCCGCAACAGTAACCTGTTTAGTTTTGACATTACCGCTATTGCCCATGCTTATGCACCTGCCAATATGGTTTCACCCAATGGCTTTAATGGCGAAGAAGCCTGTGTCTTGTTACGGTATGCAGGGATGAGCCCGAATGTCAATACGATTGGCATTTATGGTTATGATGCACAGCATGATAAAGACGAACTGACTGCCAAACAGATTGCCCATATGCTCTGGTATGTGCTGGATGGTCGAAGCCGCGGCAGAAGAGAAGCCTCATTGGACGAAAAAGAATCTTTCAACGAATACCATACGGCTTTTGCCGAAGTGGAAACCACTTTCCTGCAAAGCAAAAAAACCGGCCGCTGGTGGATGCAGTTGCCCGATAAAAAATTCATCGCCTGCAGCTACAAAGATTACCTGCTGGCCAGCAGCAATGAAATACCGGAACGTTGGCTGAGGGCACAGGAGAGGGGGTAAAAGAGTCGGGAGTCATTAGTTGTTAGTCCGGAGTTGTTGTCACCCTGAGCTTGTCGAAGGGTAATTTTGAAATATCCATTTTCAATACTCAATATTCAATGCATAATTCAATTCTCAAAACCGGCATTTGTTCCTACGGCATGAGTGGTAAGCTATTTCATGCGCCATTCATTGATGCACATCCGGGGTATGAACTGGCTGCTATTGTAGAGAGAAATAACAACGATTCCAGGGAAAGATTTCCGCACAGCAAACTATACCGATCGGTGGAGGAGTTGTGTGCAGATAAAGACTTGCAACTGATCGTAGTGAATACACCTACGCATTTGCATTATCAGCAGGCAAAGCTGGTACTGCAGTCAGGCAAGCACCTGGTGATAGAAAAACCGTTCACCGTAACAGTAAAAGAGGCAGAAGAACTGGCCTCTTTTGCGGAAAAGAATAATCTGTTTATCAGTGTGTACCAAAACCGCCGTTATGATGGTGATTACCGGGCGGTGAAAGAAGTGCTGCAACAAGGGTGGCTGGGAGAACTTAGGGAAGCCGAAATAAGGTATGACCGCTATCGTCCTTCTTTTGGCGGCAAGCAGCACAAAGAAGGCGATCTGCCCGGCGCTGGTATTTTATATGATCTTTCACCCCATTTGGCAGACCAGGCTATCCAGTTGTTTGGTTTTCCAAAAGCGGTTTATGCAGATATATGGAAAATGCGGGAAGATGTGACAGCACCGGATTATTTTGAAATTCTTTTTTATTACGATAAACTAAGAGTGAGATTAAAAGCCACCTGCATTGCCCGGGAATCCACCTATGCCTACACCCTGCATGGTATGAAAGGAAGTTTTTTGCAGCAGCGGTCCGATATGCAGGAACAGCAACTTCAGGCCGGTGTAAAACCTTCATTGGAAAACTGGTGTCCTGCCCCTGCAGCGCCGGATGGTTTATTGCATACGGAGCTCAATGGAGAAGTGGTCAGAAAAGTAACCACCTCTTCTCCCGGTAACTATATGGGTTATTATGATGATGTGTACAAAGCATTGACCGGCCAGGGGCCCAACCCGGTTCCGGCTGCCGATGGCATCAATAATATGCGGATCATCGAGGCATCGTTGGAGAGTTTTGCTTCTGGTAAAATTGTTTCATTATAATTTATGAATTATGAGTTATGAATTAAATCGTCAAATGAGAAAAGCTTCTTTTTTACTGAAATATCCATACATAATTCTTAATTCATCATTCATAATTTTCTTAGCCTCCTGTTCTGTCAGCAAACAAATTGCTAAATCAGCCAAAGAAGAAGTGTTGGGCAACAAAGCCCTGCTGGCTGCCCATGTGGGCATCAGCATTTACGACCCGGCTGAGAATAAATACCTCTACAATTACCAGGGTGATAAATACTTTGTACCAGCCAGCAACACCAAAATACCGACCTGTTATGCAGCGATGAAATATTTGGGGGATAGTTTGGTGGGGTTGAGGTATAGAAGAGGTGAGAATGCGTTGTTTATTCAAGCTACTGGTGACCCGAGTTTTCTGCATCCAGATTTTCGTAATCACCCGGTGTTTGATTTTTTGAGCAAAAGAACTGATTCTGTTATAATAAGCACTTTTAATTGGAAAGAAAATAGGTTCGGTAGTGGTTGGGCCTGGAGTGATTATCTAGAACCCTACATGGCGGAGCGTTCAGTAATGCCTGTTTATGGTAATCTGAGAAAGATTGATGTAAAAAGAAAGAGTCCTTACTCTAAGATTTACGATTTTGCAATGCCCAATTCTGAACTGCAAATTACTCCTTCATATGATTCTAAGATAAAGCAAATTGCACCACACTTCGATGAGGACTATTATGATACAACTTTACTAATGGGACATATAAGATCTGGGAAGAGGTTGTATTACAAAATTGCAAGGGAAATTGGGAGTAATGAGCTCTTCTTTAAGATGTCATTAAATCAGCAATTGACTGAGTATATAACTTTTGATACAAGAGATTTTGAATATGTGAAATCTATTTTGGAGGATACTTTAAATTCCAAACTAACTCTTGACTATTTTAACTTATATACAAAAAATACATTTAAAGATTTTAATTTCTATAATTTAAAAATCCACTCCCAACCCACCGACTCCCTTCTCAAACCCATGATGCACCGCAGCGATAATTTCTTTGCAGAGCAAAGCCTTTTGATGGTAAGTAATGAAAAGCTGGGAATGATGAATGACGCCAGGATCATTGACACTATACTTAAAACAGACTTTAAAGACCTGCCGCAAAAACCCCGCTGGGCCGATGGCAGCGGATTAAGCCGTTATAACTTATTTACCCCGCAAAGTTTTGTTGCTATCCTTAACAAAATGAAGAATGAATTTGGTATGGAACGCATCAAGGTCATTTTTCCTACCGGCGGAGAAGGAACGATCAGCAGTTATTACAAAGCAGACAGTGGTTATATCTATGCCAAGACCGGAACCCTTTCCGGGGTAGTGGCCTTCAGCGGCTATCTCTATACAAAAAAGGGAAAATTGCTGATTTTTTCTACACTGGTAAATAATCATCAGTCTTCAGCCACGGATATACGCAGGGCGATAGAAAAGTTTTTGCAGGGGATAAGAAATAAGTATTGATTGTCACCATGAACTTGCTGAAGGGTGCTTCATTATACAGGCTTCGACAAGCTCAGCCTGACAGGACTCTGTTACTTCCCAAACATCCTCTCCAACTGCTCCTGCTTAAATTCAAGGTAAGCAGGATTTCCATCCGGGGTTGTATTCGGCTGCTCACAGGCAAATAAATCATTTACTAACTGCCGCAATTCTCTTTCTGTCAGCCGGGTGCCGGTTTTAATGGCCTGTTGTCTTGCCAGGGAGCGGACTAATTTTTCTCTTTTGGAAAATTTCACTTCCGGGCTGAAGTGCTTGTATTGTTCCAGCAAAATATCAATGATATGTCTTTCATTGCCGGCTTCTACATCGGCAGGAGTACCCTGTATCACATAACTGTTTTTGCCAAAAGGTTCAATGATGTAGCCCAGGTATTGCAGGTCGCCGATAATTTCTTCCATCACCGCTGCGTCAGCCGGTGTCAGTTCCAGGGTGGAAGGAAACATGCTGCGCTGCGTAGCTACCGGTTTTTCCTTGCTGGCTGATTTTAATTGTTCATATAATACTCTTTCATGAGCCGCCTGCTGGTGGATAAGGAGGAAGCCGTTTTTGGAAGGAACAGTAATGTAGGTGTTCAGCAGTTGTGTTATTTCAGCTTCAGTGGAAAATGGAGAATGGATAGTGGATAGGGGGGATTCTATTGTTTTCGGTTGTTGTTCCCCATTTTCCATTTTCTTTTTTCCATTATCCTCATAGAAATCTTTCCAGTTCTTCAGTTCACTTCTTTCACTCTTCTCTATAAAATGAGCCTGATTTTTTTGTGTAAAGCCTTTGAAGATAGAACCGGAAGCTGCTGCGGATCTTTTTTCCTCAGTGAATGGTTGCTGAATAGAAGGCAATTGCTGTATCGAAGCATCCAAATCAAAATCCAGTGTGGGAGTTATGCTGAATTGTGCCAATGCATGTTTGATAGCGGCCTGCACAAAGGCATAAATGATCTTTTCGTCTTCAAACTTTATTTCCTGTTTGGTCGGGTGCACATTTACATCTACCACCGTTGGATCCAGTTCAATAAAGAGTACATACATCGGGAAACTGTCCGAGGGGATCATTTCCTGGTAAGCACTCATCACGGCATGGTTCAGGTAAGGGCTTTTGATAAAGCGGTTGTTCACAAAGAAATATTGATCGCCTCTTGTCTTTTTTGCCGTTTCAGGTTTGCCCACAAAACCATAAATGTTCAGGTAGTCCGTTTCTTCTTTTACTGTTACCAGTTTGGCATTATAATTATTGCCCAGCAACTGAACAATACGTTGCTTCAGGCTTCCTGCCTCCAAATGGAAAAGCTGTTGATTATTGGCAGTAAGGGTAAACAGGATCTGCGGAAACGACATGGCCACTCTGGTAAACTCATCTACAATATGGCGCATCTCTGCGGCATTACTTTTCAAAAAATTACGGCGGGCCGGCACATTGAAGAATAAATTCTTCATAGCAATGCTGGTGCCGTTTGGCGCTGCCACCGGTTCCTGCTTCTTTACCAAACTGTTCTCTACTTCGATATAAGTACCTGTTTCATCATCGGCTCTTTTCGTTTTGAGTTCCACTTGCGCCACTGCAGCAATTGAAGCCAGTGCCTCCCCTCGGAACCCCATGGTTTTGATGTGAAATAAATCTTCAATGTCTTTGATCTTGGAAGTGGCATGGCGTTCAAAACACATCCTGGCATCCGTCTCACTCATGCCAGTACCGTTGTCAATCACTTGTATCAGCGATTTACCGGCATCAGCAATGATGAGTTTTATTTCCGTAGCGCCGGCATCTACCGCATTTTCCAGCAATTCCTTCACAGCACTGGCCGGACGCTGAATTACTTCGCCGGCTGCTATCTGGTTGGCTATATTATCGGGCAGGAGATTTATCTTATCTGGCACAAAATCCGCTTTAGCCGCCAAAAATAAGCAATTGGATGCAGCTATATTATTGCTTTGTTGTAACGGCTATAATGATTATTGCACCCTGGTTACACTTGGTTTTGAAATGGGCACACCATCTTTATTCACTTTGTATTTGATTACAATTAAAGGGCAGTTGTCAATTTTTATTAATAAGGTTACCCATCCGGTATTAGGGTTGAAAAGCATGGTTGTTTTCCCTTTCACCTTTCCGCATTCCCGTAAAGTGGTTTCACCTTCCCATTGTGATGAACGGATTCCTTCGGCTTTCATAATTTCTTCAAGCCCCTTGCCCGCAAATTTATTGGCAGCATTGCCTGCCGTTTCACTATCGAGCAGTTTGGGAAAAATCTCTCCACCAATTACATCGAACAGGTTTTTAGCGAGTTCATCGGTAAAACTTTCACCACCATATAAAGCGCTTCCAATAGCTTTTACAGCCCCGATTCCAAGCTTTGCTGCCAGTGAAAGTCCCGGTAATGACTCGATGGGGGCAAAGATGACTCCAATAGCCAAACCGCCCAGTACATCGGAGGCTGCCGTATTGGTGTTGTTTGCCAATGCAATGGCTTTGGTAGTGCAGTCGCAGGGGCCTTTGTCAATCCAGTAATCAGTATACAAACCCCTGAGCATACTGAGTGCTGCAAATTTTATTTGTTTATCAGACGGGTCAATCGGCTCTGGTAATGTGGGGGCTGGTTTAGGTGCACTGCTGGCTGCTTTTTCCTCTTCTTCCTGTTTGCGTTTTTTTGCCCTTTCTTCTTCCAATTGCTTTTCTCTTTCTTCTCTTAGCTTATCAGCAGCAGCCTGTGCTTTTGCCAGTTCATCTTCTGCTGCTCTTTTTTCTGCCTCTGCTGCTCCAATAGCATTGCCTGTACCTTGTGCTTCACCGGATTTTTCTTCCGCAGCTTTTTCCAGTTCCGCTTCTTTTTGTTTTTTCTTTTGAATAATATCATCCAACTGCGATAAATAATTGTCAAGTTCTGCTGCTGTATGAGGATTACCCGCTAACTCAGGATTAAAATGGCAAACCCCGGGATGTGCAGCACACCATTTTTTCAATGCATCCAGCAGGGCTTGTATTTGCCTGCACAACTCATCAATTTGTGTTTCTGCAGCGGCCATTGCATTTCCTTTTTGGGCAGCATTTTCTGCTTTCTCTTTTTCTTTATTCAGCTTATCACATTCTTCCTGTGCTTTCGCTATTTCCGCATCCAGGGCCTTTAACCTGTTCTTAGCAGCATTTTGTGGTTTTTTTAAACCTTTCAGTTTGTTTGAAAGGGCATTGGATTCGCCCCAGATATTGGTATTGGAGTTTTCATCGCCCACATAGCCATACCAAAAACCTCCATCCTTGTGATAGCCATGCCCACCCGCCCAGTTGTTTCCCAGGTGAAGGGCATCCAGTTGTTTTAACAGGTTTTCAATTTCATTATTGAGTGCATCCAGTTCTTTCTGTGCATTTTCTTTTTCCTGTTTTAGTTTGTTAAGCCGGTCTTCGCAGTCTTTTGCCCTTTGTGCGGCATCATCTGCTGACTTTTGCAGAGCAGCCGGATCCGGATTGGGTGGCAGCGCTGCCTTTAGCTTTGCCAATGAATCGGTTAATTTTTTCAACGAATCGGTGTATAGCCCGGGTATTTTTTCTAAGGTCTTGTCAATAGCCGCCAATTCATCAGCCATTGTTTTATTTTTATCCATTTCGGCAATCAGCTCTTCTAATTTTCTTCTCAGTCCTGCCAGCCTTTCCTGTATTCTTCTCAAATTTTCTGCTTGTTGTTGTACATTTTGGTTGGCCTTATTTATTTGTGCATCCGTAATAGTCAGACTGATTCTCTCACCCCGTACCGGATTTATGGAAGCAGGGGTAAGCTGAAGGTATGTACATGTATAGAGTTCTGTAATAGTATTATTTTTATCTGCTACTCTTGCACGGATAATGTGTACGCCATCATT
This sequence comes from uncultured Chitinophaga sp., assembly GCA_964409055.1. Taxonomy (GTDB): domain Bacteria; phylum Bacteroidota; class Bacteroidia; order Chitinophagales; family Chitinophagaceae; genus JJ008. Next base: position 20,685 of record CAYPBW010000009.1, read on the forward strand.
ACCTATGGGGGGCATCCAGTTTGCTGTCCAGTTGTTACCATTATTTGTTGCCGTACCTGCCGGTCGCCAATCATTACCGCTTACATTCTTTTCAGAAAAAATAACGGCTGCTATATCATCTTTCAAAGTGTTTAGCTGAAGTGTAACCTGGTTGGTTTGCGGATTGGTTTTACCGGGTACAGTTAAAAAAACAGCCGGAATGAAGGAAGAGTTTTGTGTTGCCGGTACTGGCATATCGTTTTTGAACTCTGGCGGATCGGTTGTGCCTCCGAGTGCAATACATGTTTCAAAAGGAATAAGGCAGGATTGTTCGTTAATATAACAATTGCAGAGTGATGCAGTACTACCCGGGTTGGAAGGTGATTCCGGTAAGTCAAGGGTTACATTTACTGAAAAACTTCCGGTACTAATACTTTGCAGTTCAAATCGCTTATTAAGATTTCCTGTTTGGGAAACAGCAGTGGGTTCAATAGTTACTATTTGGGCATTTCCACCTGCCATCGCTACGGTAGATGTGCTTGTATTGACAACAGAAAGTGTCGCAGTTGCAGGAAGGTTTTGTAAACCTGAAATAATTACATCAATGTAAGTATTTTCTCCTTTTTGCAAATTGAGTTTTCCTGCATTTATATCCATGTTTACGGCACATATTTTTTTTTCTGTTGTTTTATTATTTTCAGTTACCGATATATTATGAGGGCCGCTTGTTACCTGGGGTAACTGAATAATACATTGCCTGGGCGATTCTGCCAGGATCTCAATAGGTTTTCCATCTATCATACATTTTGTATTTTCTGCGTTGCCGTCAAACTGGCCTTTGATTGGTAATGGGGTTGCAGTTAATACATGAGAGGGAATAGAAAGATTTGATCCGGCTGCAATATTGCTTTTTAAGGGAACCTTAAGCGACGAAATGATGCTGCCATTGACAGATAAGGTAAAGGATAGATTAGAACCTTTTATCGTATAATTGAAAAATCCGGATAATCCCTGTTGGCTGGTAGTGCCATCAGCAAGACTAAGCTGGCTTTTTTGAAGTAATTGGATATTGCGGCTTTTTTCTTTTTGCGTATTGCCGGCCGGTTCCAATATTACAGTGCCGGTGATTATATCTCCCTGCATGATATCATCTGGCAGATAAGCTATTATTTTTCCTTCTGACAAGGTGAATTCAGCAGTTGTCAATCCCTTTTGTGAGCTAATTTTTTGTGCCTTAGCTGCCAGATGACCAATTAATAACAAACATGTAAAAATTTTTAGATGATTGGTGAAAGGTTTCATAACTGTTTAGTTTAAAAGATTAATAAACTGGTACAGTAGCCTTTCAGGGGGGCAGAGTAGAATTAAAAGGTAAGATTTTAATACAATATAAACAGGGGAATGAACTAATTTTAGCCACCAATGAAAAAATTAGTTATGCAAAGATTACAACGGCTTGTCTTTCTGTTAGTTTTCCTGCCTTTATTTTCCAATGGCCAGTATAAAAGCAAACTGGGCAAGCAGCAATGGGTTGACAGTGTGTTCACCAGCCTGAGCGATGAGGAAAGAATTGCCCAGCTGATGGTGATCCGTGCCCACTCTAATTTAGGCGCCGATCATGTGGCCAAAGTGGTAAGCGATATTCAGAAATACAACGTGGGTGCACTTTGTTTTTTCCAGGGAGGCCCGGTAAGACAAGCCAACCTTACCAACTATTATCAGCGCATCGCCAAAACACCCTTGATGGTAACAATTGATGGTGAGTGGGGTTTGGGTATGCGCCTGGACAGTGTAACAAAATTTCCTTACCAGCTCACCCTCGGTGCACTGGACGATGCAGAACTGGTGTACAAGATGGGTGTAGCTGTCGGGCAGCAATGTAAAAGGTTAGGCGTACATGTCAACTACGCACCGGTCGTGGATGTAAACAACAACCCCAATAACCCTGTCATAGGTTATCGTTCTTTTGGTGAAGATAAAAACAGGGTTTCTGCATTGGGGGTGGCCTATATGGGTGGTATGCAGGATGCGGGCATCATGGCCTGTGCCAAGCACTTTCCCGGGCATGGTGATGTGGATGTGGATTCACATTATGATCTGCCGGTGATAAACAAAACCAGGGAACAATTGAATGAAATGGAGCTGGCGCCATTTCAAAGTATTTTCAAAGCCGGCGTTAAGAGTGTAATGATTGCCCACCTGTACATTCCTTCTATAGACAATACAGCGAATAAAGCAACATCCCTTTCCAAAAACAATGTGACTGATTTGTTGCGCAAGGAAATGGGTTATGAAGGACTCACTTTCACAGATGCACTGGAGATGAAAGGCGTAAGCAAGTTCTTCCCCGGCGGCACTATCGTAGTGGAAGCACTGGTAGCCGGTAACGATATGCTTTGCCTGCCGGAAAATGTAGGGGATGCCATTGCTGCTGTAAAAAAAGCAATAGCGGAAGGCAAATTATCATGGAATGATATTTATGTGAAAACCAGAAAGGTGCTGAATGAGAAATATGACCTGGGTTTGTTTGAGGTCTGGCCCATCAATACCAATAACCTGTTAAATGATCTCAATGCCAAAACGGATGCTATTCGAAAAGAAGTAGCGGAAAAAACAATCACATTATTATCACAAGCTGCCTTTAAAGCTTCCCGTACGGATTATGCAGGTATACCACTTCCAAAGAACGGAAAGATCGCTTATGTGGGAATTGGCAGCACTGAACTGAACACTTTCGGCAAGCGAATGAAAGAAGATTTTGGGGCAGATGTTTTTCTTTTTTCTTACAAAGACGGAAAGGAAAAGGCACAGGAAATAGTGAAGCAGGTGCCCAAGGATGGTAAATATGATGCAATTGTAATAGGAGTACATGATTACTCCCTGCGGCCCACTAATAATTTCGGCATTTCTCAGGCGGCAATTGATCTGTACAAAGAATTAAACTTCATCAAAACAGTTACGCTTACGTTTGGTAATGTGCTTGCTACCAAAAACTTCTGCGATGCATGGACACTGGCGGCCTGTTACCAGGATGACCCTGTTACACAAAATGCAGCAGCCGACCTGTTGCTGGGTAAGTTCAAGGCAAGAGGAAAACTTCCTGTTACTGTTTGCAGTTTCAAACCGGGTGATGGAATCGTAGCAGCTAAAACAGCGACAGAAGAAATGCAGGCTAAATTAAAAGCGGTTGATTCCATTGCGCAAGACGGCATCAGTAAAAAAGCTTTTCCCGGTTGCGTTGTGCTTGCTGCACATAAGGGAGAGATCATTTATCATAAGGCGTTTGGCAACTATGAGTATGAACCTTCCTCGCCAAAGATGACAGCCGAAAGTATTTTTGATTTGGCTTCAGTAACAAAGATATCAGCCACCACCGTTTCTGTTATGAAGCTGTATGAGGAAGGAAAGATCAAACTGGACGGAAAACTGAAAGATTATCTTCCTTATACAAAGAACACAGATAAAGGAGATTTGAAAATTGACGAGATATTACTGCACCAGGCAGGGCTGGTCCCTTTTATTGCCTTTTATAAAGAAACGATTGACAGCAGCGGGGCGCCCAAACCGGCTGTATATGCTGCCAAACCGCAAAAAGGATACGGCGTAAGGGTGGCTGAAAATGTTTATCTCCGCAACGACTGGCAGGACACGATGATGATGCGGATACTCAAAAGCCCACTGGGCCCTAAAAACAAATATGTATACAGTGACAATGATTTTATTTTCCTGGGCAAAATAGTAGAAGAAGTAACAGGTTTGACACTGGATCAATACGTACAAAAAACATTTTACAACAAAATAGGTATGTATTCCACCGGCTTTAAACCAAGAAACCGTTTTCAACTGGATTGGCTGGTGCCTACGGAAACAGAAAAACATTTTCGTCAGCAAACCACCAGGGGTGATGTGCATGATGAGGGAGCTTCTATGTTTGGCGGCGTAGCAGGACATGCAGGATTGTTTTCCAACGCATACGACCTGTCATTGCTTTACCAGATGTTGCTCAACGGAGGAGAGCTAAATGGTGAGAGGTACCTGAAACCTGAAACGATCAAATTGTTTACTTCTTACAATAGTAATATTAGCCGGAGAGGACTTGGGTTTGATAAGCCTGAAAAAGACAATGCCACCCGCAAAGAACCCTATCCTTCTGCACTGGCTTCGGCTGAAACATTCGGGCACACTGGATTTACCGGTACCTGTGTGTGGGTAGATCCCAAGTATGATCTGGTTTATGTTTTCCTTTCAAACCGGGTTTATCCAACCAGGGACAATGGAAAGCTATCCCAGTTGGGCATCAGGGGAAAAATTCAGGATGCATTGATCAAAGCAGTGTCGGGGCAATAAGTAATCATTCATTTAAACCAACAATAATGAAATCTTTCCTCACAACTATTTTTCTGTTAGCATCTGTGCTGTTCTATGGGCAACATACCCCACAGGAAATCATAAAGTATAAAATTGCTTCTGCTGCTGAAACCTGTTCTTTTAAAGAGGATGGTGTTCCGCAAAAGTTCACATATACAGCTTACTATGACAGGAATGGGAATGACACAGCTTATTATCATGGCAAGCTTTGTATTTATCGGAAAACGTATACGCTGGATGAAAGCAACAGGATTTCAGCGGTGATCATGTATGATAAAGACGGAAAAGAGAGGGAAAAAACCGAATATGCTTATGAAGCTAATGGTGACTATTCAACAAAAAGCTATCATAAATTTTTCGATGCGGTCACGATAAAATGGTATGATAAGACTGGCAGGTTGCTAAAGGAGCAGCGGGATGAGGAGACAATACTTATCTATGATTATAATGCGAAAGGACAGCTTATACAAGTGATGACAAAGCCCGGACCCAATAGCAAAGGAGAAATTGAACACCTGAAATATACCTATAACAGCAAAGGTCAGTGCATTAAAGAACAAAGCCTCGGTACCTATCCCTGGGTAAAGACATTATTTTATGATACAAAAGGAGTAGTGATCAAAACAATCACTACTGGAAAAGAATCTGGTCAGGCCTATACCAATACCAATACTTATCAATATACTTTCTGGAAATAATTAACCCTGTTTGTCCTTTCCCTGGTTGGGGTTATCAGACCGCTGTTGATTACGGTTAGGGTTGCCGGGTCTTTGTTGATTCCTGTTCGGATTGCCTGCCTGCCGGTCAGCCAGGTTTTGTTGCCCGCCTTGTTGATTGCGTTGCTGTCCGCCGCTTTGCTGGCCTTTTTGCTGCCCTCCCTGTTGTCTTCGTTGCTGCTGGCCACCACTTTGTTGTTGTCCGCCCTGCTGACGTTGTTGTGGTCGCTGACCTGGCTGCCGGTTAGGTTGGTTTCTTTGTTGTTGCTGTTGTTTCTTCTTTTTCTCGGCCTTTTCCAATGTACGCAGGCTGATTTGCCCTACCAGTTCCACCGTTTCCGGTTCTGCTTCTTTTGGCTTACCGGTCGTAACTTCTACAGGTTCCAGTTCTTCAGGAATAACACCCTGCTGGTTCAGTGATTTTATTTTTCGAACTCTTTCTATTGTTAAAGGGTACTGCTTGTTGCTGTCGGGCAATGTGTACCACATCAGGTTCTTGAAAATATCTTTCTTGATAAGAAAAGCATTCCCTTTGGCTACTTGTATCACATCACAATTATCCGGGAAATGCTGTAAGGCATCTAAATAAGTATCCAGCTCATAGTTCAAACAACATTTCAAACGTCCGCATTGACCGCTGAGCTTTGTTTGGTTGATGGATAGGTTCTGGTAACGGGCAGCAGCTGTATTTACTGATTTAAAGTCAGTGAGCCAGGTGCTGCAGCAAAGTTCACGGCCGCAACTACCGATGCCACCCACCTTACCGGCCTCTTGCCTTGCACCAATCTGACGCATTTCCACTTTTACTTTGAATTCAGAGGCATACACTTTGATCAGTTCCCGGAAATCCACCCGGCCGTCAGCAATGTAGAAGAAGGTTGCTTTACGTCCGTCAGCCTGCATTTCTACCTGGCTGATCTTCATATCCAGCTTCAGTTGCTTGGCAATGGCCCGGCTGCGTATAACTGCTTCCGGCTCCCGGGCTTTGTTCTGCTTCCATATTTCAATATCACGGTCGGTAGCCCGGCGTAAAACCTTTTTCATCTCGGGGTTGTCTTCTTTTACTCCCCGCTTTTTCATCTGCAGGCGAACGATCTCACCGGTCAGGGATACTTCCCCTAAATCAAAACCGCTGACGCCTTCCACTGCAATCAGGTCACCTTTTTCAAAAGGCTGTAGCATGGGGTTGCGGAAAAAATCTTTACGGGTACCCTGGCTAAAGCTTACTTCTATTACTTTACAGGCACTGTCAAAATCAGCCATAGGAAGGTTGCGCAGCCAGTCGTAGGCATTCATGCGGTTACATCCGCCGGAACTGCATCCGCCGTTGCTCTTACATCCGTTGGGTTTTCCACCTGTAGCCGTGCTGCAACCTGTACAACTCATTTCTGATTATGAATTTCAGATTTAAAATTTAAGGGAAAGATGAACCCAGCTACAGAATTTCTATCAGGCTATCGTTGCGTCGCACTCTTGTACGTTCGGTAATTCTACTGAGCAGAGCCTGCCAGTGTCCGAAACATGCGAAACTGCTATATATTGAAAAGACAAACGAAGCATTATAAAATTCTGCAGAAGGCGGGGATTTGCCTAATTCCCAATAAACCAATCAACTAATTCCCCATTTTACCCTCAATCCATCAAAAATACAATCTTATCCTGAATTATGTGGTATAGTTTAATGGTAAGGGCATGAAAGAGTATTTTGCCATTCGCATTACGTTCTATGTAATAACTGGCCTTGTCAATCTCCTCAATAATAGCCTGCTGCTGCTCGATTCCGGCAATCTTATTCAGTCTTTCCGCAAAGTCTCTTTCTGTGCCAAAAGCCCCCGGCGTATTTCCGGTAGCTTTAAGCAGAATGGCCTGTTCCAGCAAGTGATTGAAATAGCGTAAGAATTGTTTTTGTTTCTCCCGGCCCAGCCGGCTGATCTCCTCTACCCATTTGGACTGGGCCACAGGGCCATTCTTCAGCATGGCATTCAGCCATTCCCGTAAAAGGCTTTGCCAGTCTTCCTCGGCATGTTGCACCAGTTGCAAAGCTTCCCGGTAATTGCCTTCGCTTACACTGGCAACCTGGCGGGCAATGGATGCTTCTGTCTTATTCCGGCTAATCAGCGATTCTTCAATCTCTTTATTTTCCAGCGCCGGAATCTTTATCAACTGGCAACGGCTTACAATGGTGGGTAATATCAGTTCTTCATTTTCCGCCACCAGAATAAATAAAGTATTGGCAGGCGGCTCTTCAATTATTTTTAGTAGCTTATTTCCTTCCTTTTCCAGTTCTTCCGGCATCCAAAGTATCAGTACTTTGTATTCACTTTCAAAACTCTTGAGGCTGAGTTTTTTGATGATCTCATCACATTCCCTGGAAGTGATTTTGCCCTGGCTGTTCTCTTTTTCCTTTATCAGTTCAATCCAGTCATACAAATTTCCATATGGGTTTAATTTGATGAACTCCCTCCACTCGGTAATAAAATCTGTAGCGATTGGTTTTTCCCCGGGCTTTTTGGTAACAGTAGGATAAGAGAAATGAATATCCGGGTGTATAAGTTGCTGTGCTTTTTGGCAGGCAGGACAGATACCGCAGGAATCGGTCACCGGTTGCTTGTTACTGGTAACTGGTTCCGGGTCTCCGAACAATGAGGGCTCTGCCTGTATGGCGGTATGTTTTCCCTGTACTTTTTCGCAGGTTACATATTGGGCAAATGACAATGCTAATGGAAGTGCTCCGCTTCCTTCCTTTCCTAAAAACAACAATGCATGACTCAGCCGGTTATGTTGTACAAGCTCAATTAGTTGTTTTTTTACATCTTTTTGTCCTATGATTTCGGAAAATGTCATGTGAAGCGAAAGTAAACTTTCTGGTAATAAAAAAGCAATACTGAAAATCCAGTATTGCTTCAAATTTTTGAAGAAAGTGAATTAGTTCAGGTATTTTAAAATTTCTTCACTCATTGGTGTTGTTCTCGGGCTAAAAGTAGCAATCAGTTCTCCTTTTTCATTCACCAGGAACTTGCCAAAATTCCAGGTTACAGGATCGGTAAAGCCTTTCTCTTTTGCCTGTGCCTTCAACCAGGTGTATAATACATGGGTGTCGTCACCTTTAACGGATATCTTTTCAGCCATTGGAAAAGTTACTCCATAGTTTTTCTTACAAAAATCTTTTATTTCATTGTTATCAAGTGGCTCCTGCCCGGCAAAATTGTTGGCAGGAAAACCAACGATCACCAGTTTATCCTTATACTTTTTGTAAAGTTCTTCCAGCCCTTCATATTGCGGCGTTAACCCGCATTTGGAAGCAGTATTAACGATCAATATTTTTTTCCCTTTGAATTGTGAAAAATCAATTTCTTTTCCATCCAGCCCGGGTACTTTAAAATCGTAAATACCGCCGGCCAATGTGGCCGATAATACCAATGTCAATAAAAGCGATTTCATTTTCTTTTGTTTAAGTCAATAACAAAGCTAATCTTATTCTGTTCAGAGTTAGGCAAATTAATATGGCCTGGTTTATTGCTTTTCGAAACATCCCAGGTCAGGCAAGCCCACAGCCCTGGGATTACCATCAAGATCTGTAGTAATAGATGTGCCGGTTCCTTTATTTACAGCAGGAGAAACTGATTTGAGCCGGAAATCATAATAGTTTCCTGAAGTATTGATACTGTCAAACTGTGGCCCCTGATTATTAATGATCTGGTTACTGGTTATTCCGGCAGGCAGCGTCTGAACTTTCCACAAATTGTAATCAAAATTGACATTAAAAATGGTATTTCCGCTTTTTAATACTACTACTTCATCATCTACTAAACCGTTTTGCCCCCAAAAAATACAGTTGCGAAAAATTGCATTTAAATCAGCAGTACTATTATTGGCAAAGTTTGTAAGGGTTAGTACGGGATCTTTATGATCAATATAACGGTTGGCTATCGTCACTACGGTGCAATGGGTAAACTGGTAATCACCGCCTTTTACCAGGAATAAATTCTTGCCACAATTGCTGATCAGGCAATTCCTGGCCCTGATGCTGCTGTTAACGGCAATGATACCTGCGTCATAATTATTGTCGATCACACACTCATTAAGTGTAAGTTTTGGATTGGCATTGGGAGAGGGGTCCGTCACACCTATTGCCTGGAAAGCATTTTTGATAACCGCATAATTCAGGACATTATCCCTTGAACTTGCCTGGAAAAAAATACCCGGCCAGCTTGCAGGAAAATCTTTGTAAGGTTCATCCAATCTGTCGCCTGTGAAATATACCCTGTCCGCAGTATCCTTCTGGCCGTTTACCTGCAAAGTTCCGTTAACAACAATCGGGGCATCTGCATGTACATAGATGCGGCAACCTTTGTTGATGGTCAATGTTTGATTGGCATTAATCGTTAATGAACCCATGATTACATAAGGAAGGTTGTTATTCCATGTCTCATTAGCGGATACAACCTTGTTTCGAAGAAAATTGGCATTTTGTCCCCATGCTTCTAATTGTACCAGCCGGTTTTTGCCATTATAACTTACCTGTATGCTGTCTCGTATTACAAAAGGCAGGCTGGTAGCGTTGGGATTTACATTTACCTGCACAAATACATACAGGCTGTCGTTAGCATTTATTTCCAGGTTATGAAACTGACTACCGGCTATACCATCCACATTCATTTTAAATACGGAGGATGTTCCTCCCAGAAGTTGTAAGGAAGAAATCAGCAATTTCTGGTTATTCTCATTAATGATCCTGAACGTTCTGTAAGTGGATCCGGCAGTTACAAATACGGTATCATACTTCAATGTATCTGCACTAATCGTTACCCGGGCATCAGGTGAAGTGATGTATGAATCTTTCCGGCAGGAAATAAAAAGAAGGAGAAAGGATATGGTTAATAGCCCAATAATTTTCATTGTTGTAAAAATATAACTAAGCTTCAAAAAGAGGAAATGTGATTTGAACCGGTTTTTAACGGGATGCAATACAGAGGGTGGCAATGCTCAATTTTACGTTTTCGGCCTGCAGCAATTCATTTCCACAAGCTTCCAGGGTAGCCCCGGTGGTTACGACATCATCGACCAGTAATATATGTTTATTCTCGATGTCAGTCTTGTTGGTCAAAACGAATTTTCCTTCCATATTTTTCCACCGTTCAATTCTTCCTTTTTTAGTTTGTGTTTCAGTATGCTGTGGTCGTGTAATGACAGTATTCAAAACAGGTACATGCATGGCTTCAGCCATTCCCTGGCATAATAAGGTCGCCTGGTTATAACCTCTCCTTTTTTCTTTAGCAGGAAAGAGAGGAAGTGGTATCAATGCATCAACAGGGAATCTGCCTGATTTTTTTAGTTGCTCACCCATGATGCGGCCTAATTGAATTCCCAGTTCTTTGTTGCCTTTATATTTGAGCTGGTGCATGAGGTGCTGCATCAGTGATTCTTTAGTAAAATAAAATTGCGCTGATGCTGCCGCTACTGGCAACCTCCCCCAAAATGTTTTTTCAGCAGGGTTGTTGGCATGCCATTCAAACTGGGTTTCCGGCATGGCCTCTACGCATCGCATACATAAAACAGATTCCTTGCTCAGCAAATCACTGCCACAGCCTGTACAGACATGCGGAAACAACAGGTGCAGTACCGATTCTTTTATTTCTCTTAATAAAGCCATTTAAAAAAGATAACGGTAAACTTCTTCTACTCTTCCCATCATTACTACTTCAATACCGAATTTTTGTTTGGAAAGCCCTTTTTGATTATACTTTGAAACAATGATTTTTTCAAATCCAAGCTTCTCCGCTTCTGCAATTCGTTGTTCTATCCTGTTGACCGCCCTTATTTCACCACTCAGGCCTACCTCACCGGCAAAACAGATGCTATTGGGAAGAGGAACATCTTCGTAAGAGGACAACAGGGCGCAAAGCACAGCCAGGTCTATTGAAGGGTCTTCTACTTTGATACCTCCGGCAATATTTAAGAATACATCTTTCATTCCGAAATGGAATCCGCCTCTTTTTTCCAAAACAGCTAATAATAGTTGTAACCGGCGAAGATCAAAGCCGCTTACTGTCCTTTGCGGAGTACCGTAAACCGATTGTGTTACCAATGCCTGCACTTCGATCAGTAATGGCCGCATTCCCTCAATAGTGGCAGCGATAGTTATTCCGCTCAACTGGTCTTCTTTTTGGGTGATAAGAATTTCACTAGGGTTGAGCACACCTCTCATTCCTTCATCGGTCATTTCATAAATGCCCAGTTCGGCGGTGCTGCCAAACCGGTTCTTTAATGTCCGTAGTATACGGTAGGCATAATGGCGGTCTCCTTCAAACTGCAGCACGGTGTCCACCATATGTTCCAATATTTTCGGACCGGCAATACTTCCGTCTTTAGTAATGTGTCCTATCAGAAATACCGGAGTATTGGTTTCTTTGGCAAAACGCTGAAATTCTGCAGCACACTCCCTGATCTGGGATACACTGCCCGGTGAAGAATCAATAAAAGAGGTTTGTAATGTTTGAATGGAATCAACAATTACCAGCTGCGGTTTCAGTTTTTTTATTTCCTGGAAAATGGTTTGTGTAGAAGTTTCTGTCAGCAGGTAGAAGTTGTCATTCTTTAAGCCAATTCTGTCAGCCCTCATTTTTATTTGCTGCTCACTTTCTTCACCGCTGATATAAAGTACCGTTACATCCTTTAGCCACAAACCGTTTTGTAAGAACAAAGTTGATTTTCCAATACCCGGTTCTCCGGCAACTAATACAAGACTGCCCGGTACAATACCGCCTCCCAGCACCCGGTTCAGCTCTGTGTCAGCAGTGGATAATCTTTTTTCTTCGCTGCTCTTTACCTGCTTTAATGATATGGTTTTGCTGATTCTTTTTTCTTCATTGTATTCTTTCCATTCATCAGCTTTCTTTCCTGTTTCTTTTTGTACTAATTCTTCTACAAACGTATTCCACTGACCACACGACGGACACTGACCTACCCACTTCACACTTTCATAGCCGCAGTTTTGGCAAAAAAAAGCTGTCTTTACTTTACTCATGCAATAAAATTAACTGATGCAGGGGGTTCTTTAAAAAGTTTAAACATTGATACGCCGGAATGAAGTAATGAATGAACAATTCATTTCTTCTTTAAAGCAAAAAAGTCATCGTTTTTTGATGACTTTTTTGCTTCGTATTTTAAAATGTAAAAAGGGCCAATCTTACGACTGACCCTCTTACTTACTAACCCATTAAATTCTATTGCTAAGTTACAATTATGCCTCACATTTCAAAATAAATTTTTGCTGCTGTGAATAACTTCCCTGTCCTGTCATTTTAAAAAAGAGGCTAATAAGAGTCGTTTAAACAATTGTATAAATAATTGATATTCTTGTATTTGTACTGTATTTGCTCTTATACAGAACTAAAGTAAATTTCCGGAACTTATTGTGTGTTATCATTTTGATGTGACAAAAAGGCTGAAAAAAATGACTTAATCCAAATGGTAATATTTTTGTTATTAATAGTACCAATTAAATCAATATTTTAAAGACATGACAAACGAAATTATGCTGGTTTCCCTGCTCTTTTTGGGCATCAGTTTTCTGGTCTCTGCAGTGCTTAAAAGTAAGTTTACCAAGTACAGTAAGGAGCTGCTTTCCAGCGGTCTTACAGGCCGTGAGATAGCCGAAAAAATGCTCCGGGAAAATGGCATTTACGATGTGCAGGTGACCTCTGTGGATGGATTCCTCTCCGACCATTATAACCCGTTAAAAAAGACAGTTAACCTGAGCCCGGAGGTGTATAACGGCACCAGTGTGTCGGCTGCTGCTGTGGCAGCCCATGAGTGCGGCCATGCCGTACAGCATGCTACACAATACGGGCCCCTGATGTTTCGAAGTAATATGGTGCCTGCTGTGCAGGTAAGCTCCATGCTTGTCAATTGGATACTTTTGGCAGGGGTGATCATTTTAGCTACTACAAATAATCCAACAGTTTTACTCATAGGAATAATTGTAATGAGCTTAACAGTGTTATTTACACTGGTTACCCTGCCCGTTGAGTTTGATGCCAGCAAAAGGGCACTAGCCTGGCTGAACCAAACCAATATTACTAACGCCCAGGAATTCCCAAAAGCCAAAGATGCCCTTAAATGGGCTGCCACTACCTATGTGGTAGCTGCGCTGGCCGCTGTGGTAACCCTGATTCAATATATCATGCTCTACCTGGGCAGCAGGGATAGGAGCTAGCCTGACTAATTGACCTGAATCAATATTTAATACCGTGCAGCAACCTGCACGGTTTTTTTTGTCCTTAAGAAATCGTTAAATATTTTCACCGACATTAAAAATTACACACATGAGAAAAACTATGATGCTTATGTTGGCGGTGCTTGTGTTGTCGGTCCAATCCCTATTGGCCCAAAACAAGACGTTGACAGGAAAAGTAACAGACAACAACGGGGCGCCTATTGCCGGAGCCTCAGTCATGGAAAAAGGAACTAACAACGGAACATTCACCGGCCAGGATGGTACCTTCAGCTTATCTGTTTCGGATAAAGCAAAAGCACTGGTGGTTTCTGTAGTTGGATTTGCCACGCAGGAGCTTTCAGTAGCAGGAAATACATTTTTTCAGGTTTCACTTAAAACCGGTGAGGCTCAAAGCCTGGATGAAGTAGTAGTGGTGGGTTATGGTACAAAAATCAAAAGGGATGTAACATCGTCCATAGCAAAAGTGACAGCAAAAGAGTTTCAAAATCTGCCGCTCCCCAGCTTCGAGCAGGCTTTACAGGGAAGAGCTTCTGGTGTTTACATCAATACTGGTAGCGGCAAACTTGGACAAGGTCTTAATATCAGGGTAAGAGGAATATCCTCAATTTCAGCCAACCAGCAACCATTTGTTGTAGTTGATGGTGTTCCTGTTGTTAGTCAGTCATTAGGTAGTGCTACCGAGCCAGATAATCCCTTAGCCACAATAAATCCGGATGATATAGAAAGTATTGAGGTATTAAAAGATGCTTCTTCTTCTGCAATTTATGGTGCAAGAGCATCAAACGGTGTATTACTAGTTACAACAAAGAGTGGCAAGCAAGGAAAAACAAGATTAAACGTTGGTTTTTTCACTGGTTGGAGTGATCCTACCAGGAAACAAGAATTCCTGAATGCGACTCAATATAAAGAGTTGTTTACCGCTGCAGCTACTAATATGGGCTATGATCCGGCTGATGAATTTGAGTTTGAAACTGGTACTACTGACTGGAATTCAAATAACAATACAAATTGGGCAGACCAGGCTTTTCAAAAAGGATATGTTCGTCAGTATAATGTTTCACTAAATGGCGGAGATGCTCGTACCAAATTTCTTTTTAGCGGTAGTTTCAATGATCAAAAAGGTATCATTCTTGGTAACAGGCTGACCAGAGCTACAGGCCGTGTAAATGTGGATCACACTATTAATAAAAGTTTTAAGGTAGGAGCAAACCTTTCGCTTGTACAAAGTAATAACTACAGAGTGCCCAGTGATAATGCATTCAGTAATCCTATTCAGCTAAATGCGTTGCCTCCGCTTCATCCTTTATTGGATGCTGATGGAAAAAACAACTCTGCTACTTTATATTATAATAACTTAATTGAGTTGGAAGATAATAACCGTAACCTGAGTAAAACCTACCGCTCTATTAGTAGTCTTTTTGCTGAATGGAATATTCTTCCAAATCTAAAATTTCGGACACAGGCTGGTATCGATTGGAACAATTTGCAGGAAAACCAGTTTCTGGGACGCCGAACACTTGACGGAGCACCAGAAGGGTATAGCTTTGATAACCAGGTAACTAGCAGTGTATTTACAAATACCAATACATTGCAATGGGCTAGGAACTCCGGTAAACACAATCTGGATGCTCTTGCAGGTATCGAATACCAAAGGGGAATAGCCAATGGTGCCAGTGTGGAAGGCCGTGCATTCCCCAGTGATAAATTTACCAGAATCGCCAATGCTGCTATTATATCAAGTGGCTCTTCTTCCGAGACTCAATTCCGATTTCTATCCTATTTTGTAAGGGCCAATTACAAACTCAGCAACAAATACTTATTTGGTGCTAGTTTCAGGGCTGACGGTTCATCAAGATTTGGGGCAGATAATCGCTATGGTTTCTTTCCATCAATATCTGCCGGATGGATTCTTTCGGAAGAAAATTTCCTGAACAACAGTAAAGTACTTAGTTTCTTAAAACTTAGAACAAGCTATGGCCGAACCGGTAACGCTGAGATAGGCAATTTTAGTTCTCTGAGCCTGTACACCAGTTCAGCATATGCAAACATTGCCGGTCTTGTTACATCACAAATTGGGGTTCCTGATCTTACCTGGGAAAACACTGACCAGTTTGATATAGGAGTTGACTTTGGTTTCTGGAATAATCGCATTTCTGGAGAAATTGATTATTTCTATAAAAACACTAAAGACCTTTTGCTAAACGTACCGCTTCCTGCTACTAATGGTTTTACTACTATTACTAAAAACATAGGCGATATGAAAAACTCAGGCTGGGAATTTGTACTGAATGCAAACATCATAAAATCTACATTTAACTGGACTACTTCATTTAATATTTCAACATATAAGAATGAAGTAACACGGCTGGTTGCCCCAGTGCCTCCGGGACAACGAACACTCGGACGCTTAGCAGTAGGTGCTCCTTTCGGTCAGTTTTATGGAAGGAGGTATATGGGTGTTGATCCAGCAACTGGTGATGCACTTTATATGCTGGCTGATGGTTCCACCACCAACAATTATAATGCGGCAGTTGACACTGTGTTGGGAGACCCCAATCCTGATTTCTATGGTGGATGGAACAACAGGTTTTCTTACAAAGGATTTGATCTGGATATCCAGTGTCAGTTCGTTAGTGGGAATGATATCTATAATATTGCAGGGTTCTTCCAAAGTGTAAATGGCGATTATTTCGATAACCAGACAGTTGATCAGATGAATTACTGGAAAAAACCCGGTGATGTCACCAATATCCCTCAGCCTAGATTGTATGAAGGTAATGGTGCAGGAAAAAGCAGCAGATGGGTGCAGGATGGCTCTTATTTCCGGGTAAAGAGTATCAACCTGGGATATAATATTCCCAGAAAGGCATTGCAACGGTTTAAAATAGATAACGCAAGAATTTATGTTGCTGCCCAGAATCTGTTCACTTTTACAAAATACAACGGTTACGATCCGGAAGTGAATGCTACTTATGTAGGTAACCTGAATCTTGGACATGATTTCTATACTCCACCTCAGGCCCGCACTATTACTTTCGGAATAAACCTCGGATTCTAAAAACTAAAAAAGACATTATGAAAAATATAATTATAGTATTACCTCTTGCTGCAATGGTACTGCTAACTTCCTGTAAAAAAGTATTGGAAGTACAGCCTCAACAAAGTATCAGCGCTTCTACTGCGCTTGAAACGGATCAGGATGTCCGGGCTGCTGTAATCGGATGCTATGCTATTCTTGGAGGCGGCTCTTTATATGGAACCAATTTGCTAATGTTGCCTGACCTTCAGGGAAGTGAAAGTTACTGTAGCTGGCGAGGTACTTTTCAGGGATTTCGTCAGGTAGCTAATAAAACTATGACCCGTGATAACTCTGAGGCGGCAAGAACCTGGATTGCTGCTTATCGAGGTATAAATAACGCAAATATTGTACTCGCAAATCTTAACAAAGTAACTGACGCTTCCCTTAGAGCCACACTCGAAGGGGAAGCTTTGTTTATCAGGGGCATACTTCATTTTGAACTAGTGAGAATGTATGGATTGCCATACGATGCGTCGGGCACTAATAGCCAATTAGGAGTTGTAATTAAAACTAGCCCTACAACCGATGAATCTGCGGCAGCTGAAAAAACACCTCGTTCAACTGTGGCTCAGGTTTACTCACAGGTGATTAATGACCTTAATACAGCGGTAACAAAATTGCCTGATGATAATGGAACAAGAGCAGATAAATTTACAGCATTGGCTTTCCTGAGTCGTGTTTACCTGCAAATGGGTAATTATCCTTTGGCTAGAGATGCTGCAGATGCAGTTATTAATTCCGGGAAATATGAACTGGCTCCTATTCCACTTATTCCTTTTACTAACAAGAATACTGCAGAATCAATTTGGGAGATTCAGCAAAATGAACAAAACAATGCAGGGCAGTCAAATGATGGCATGGCTACTTTCTATGCCAGCATTCCCGGTATTGGCCGTGCCGATGTAAGGATGAATACAACATTTATAAGCACTTTCTATCAGTCTTCTGATTTTCGAAGAAGAGACTGGTATTATATTGGCACCGGTGCCCGCCCTGGCAATACATATTGTTTTAAATGGAATGCATTTGAACAGAATCTGCCTATTATCAGAATAGCTGAAATGTACCTAACAAGGGCAGAATGTAACTTGCGGCTTGGTACTACAGTTGGCGACCTGCCAGTTAATGATCTGGACCTTGTTCGCAGTCGTTCTAATGCTTCTTTTATCGCTGCCCCGGTTTTAAATGATATATTGAATGAAAGAACAAGAGAGTTGGCATTTGAAGGTGTTCGTATTCATGATATCAAACGTCTAAAAGGAGCTACCGGAAGCTTTCAATGGAATGATAACAAGCTGGTTTACCCAATTCCACAAAGAGAAGTGGATGCAACTTCCGGAGTTATTGTTCAAAATCCGGGATATTAAGAGTTCGATCTCTGCTTAGAACAAAAACAAAGCCCCGTCATCAGACGGGGCTTTTCTTATAATGTAA
>CAYPBW010000010.1:0-2270 GCA_964409055.1 uncultured Chitinophaga sp.
ACAGCAAACAAGACTCTGCCGTCATCTGTTCTCGGTATCATGATTGCTGTATCGCTCAACAAAAATTCCTTGTCTACTACCAAATGAATGCCCTGGCTCGGACTAATAATATTTTTATGTTTGGGATCATCCATCCTCAGCAGCCGGTCTGTAAACACACCGGTGGCATTGATGACCACTTTACTTCTTACTTCATATTCGTTACCGGTTATTGAATCCTTGGCCCAAACCCCGCAAACCTTCTTTTGCATTTTCAATAACCCGGTAACAGGAAAATAATTCAACACTATTGCTCCCTGTGCTGCTGCCGTTTGTGCAATGCTGATGGCTAACCGGGCATCATCAAACTGTCCGTCGTGGTAAATAATACCTCCGTTTAGCCCTTCAGGATCAAGGGCAGGAATTAATTTCAGGGTCTCTTCTTTCGATAAGAATTGAGAAGGCCCCAGCCCCAGCCGCCCGGCCATCCAGTCATAGATTTTTAGCCCGATGCCATAGTATGGTTTTTCCCA
This sequence comes from uncultured Chitinophaga sp., assembly GCA_964409055.1. GTDB lineage: Bacteria > Bacteroidota > Bacteroidia > Chitinophagales > Chitinophagaceae > JJ008. The sequence continues at coordinate 513 of CAYPBW010000010.1, forward strand.
CCACTTATAGTTGGGAACAATAAACTTTTGATTGTGTACAAGGTGCGGTGCATTCTTTAACAGAAGCCCTCTTTCCCTGAGGGCTTCCATCACCAGTTTGATATTGCCCTGTTGCAGGTAACGGACACCGCCATGTACGAGTTTAGTGCTGCGGGAAGAAGTGCCTTTGGCAAAGTCGTGCTGTTCAAAAAGTGCAACCTTTAATCCCCTTGCTGCCGCATCCAATGCAGTTCCCAGGCCTGTGGCACCACCGCCAATGATACAGATGTCAAATGCTGCATTTGTTTCCAGTTGTTGTATGAATACGGAACGGTTCATAGGGCCGTATTATTCATTATTATCAGCCCAGGTAATAGAAGCTTTTACTGCCCTTTGCCAGCCTTTCACCAGTTCTTTTCTTTTTTCATCATTCAGTGCAGGTGCAAAGGTTTTTTCAGCCTGCCATTGTTCCTTAATTTCTGCAATGTTTTTCCAATAGCCCACAGCCAGTCCCGCAAGATAGGCAGCACCCAATGCCGTGGTTTCTGTTATGACAGGCCGCACCACTTTACAATTAAGAATGTCACTTTGGAATTGCATCAACTGGTTATTAACTGTTGCGCCACCATCAACTCTTAGTTCAGCAATATTGATACCGGCATCGGCCTCCATTGCTTTCAGCACATCAAAAGTTTGATAGGCGATGCTGTCCAATGCTGCCCGGGCAATATGTGCATTGTTACTTCCCCGGGTAAGACCGAATATACAGCCTCTTGCATATTGATTCCAGTGTGGTGCACCCAAGCCTGCAAATGCAGGAACAATATATACGCCTTCGGCATCTTTTACCTGTGCAGATAGTTTTTCTACTTCTGCCGAAGTGCGGATGATCTTCAGTTCATCCCGCAGCCATTGCACTACTGCACCTGCTATGAAAACGCTTCCTTCCAGGGCATAGGCTGTCTTTCCGTCAATCTGCCAGGCTATAGTGGTAAGTAAATTATTACTGGAAGCGATCGCTTTTTCTCCTGTATTCATCAGCATAAAACAACCTGTGCCATACGTATTCTTTACCATGCCCGGTTGAGTACAGAGTTGTCCAAACAGTGCAGCCTGCTGATCTCCGGCTATTCCTGCAATGGGTATTCTTGAATCAGGAATAATATTTCCGGTAACCCCATATATCTTGCTGCTTGGTTTTACAGCTGGTAGTATAGAAATTGGAATGTCAAATAGTTTCAGCAATTCTTCATCCCATTGTAACGTATGAATGTTAAAGAGCATTGTCCTGGATGCGTTGGAAACATCGGTTACATGAACATCTCCATTGGTGAGTTTCCATGTCAGCCAGCTATCGATAGTACCGAATGCCAGTTCATCTTTTGCAGCTCTGTCTCTTGCACCGTTTACATTGTCTAATATCCATTTAAGTTTTGTGGCAGAAAAATAAGCATCAATTACCAGTCCTGTCTTTTGGCGAACCATTTCTGCCTTTCCTGCGGATTTTAATTCATCGCAGAATGCAGCGGTTCTTCTGTCCTGCCAAACGATTGCATTATAAACAGGCTGGCCAGTTTTTTTATCCCACACTACGGTTGTTTCCCGTTGGTTGGTAATACCAATGCCGGCAATCTGCTTCATATTGATGCCGGCTTTTGCCACTGCTTCTGCCATGGTGCCAAATTGCGTACTCCATATTTCATTGGCATCATGTTCTACCCAGCCCGGTTGCGGATAGTGCTGCCTGAATTCTTTCTGCGCCTGGCTTACAATATTACC
>CAYPBW010000010.1:2370-36725 GCA_964409055.1 uncultured Chitinophaga sp.
AACACCACTCTGAAACTTCCAAATACACCAAATGTTTTATCGCCTTCCTTTTTCAATGTAGAAGGGAATGCCCTCCAGACAAAATCAAGACGAAATACCTTGAAGATATTATCTACCCCGGTACCCAGTTCCAGGTACGTATTTCCATCCAGTGATTGAAAACTATGCCCCTGCTTAAAATTGTAAACCTTATTTTCTGCTGACAGACTTCCCCATAATGCTTTGGCCGTCCAGAACTGGCGGAGTCTTAGTTTAGGAAAAAGACGGAATATGCCGTTGCCGATATTGTGCTCCACATTAAGGCCTGCATACTGATCATGGATAAACTCCCACCGGTTCATCATGTTGAATGCATATTTGTTGTAGTAATACAATTCATTTCCCGGTGCAATATCGAGCAGTGTATAAGGCAGGGTGCCGAATGTTTTTCCTGCATATATGAGCCAGGAGAGGTTGCCAAAAGGCGGGATTTTAAAATAGTCGGAAATACTGGCTGAAACTTTTGTGTAACTGTAACTGCTTTTAAATACACCCGGGAAACCACGGGTTATATAAATTTCACCAATAGGGTAGATACTGCCGAGACTGGTTCGGTAAAAATGATTTTCAAGGAATCTTTCTAAATAAGCAAAACGCAATCGAACAGAAATCTCAAAACTGGTCAACGGGTTACCTGAGGCTGAAGTTCTGAAAGAATCCAGCGGAACCAGGTTTCGCAGTGGCAGATTGGATTTGTGCGTTACAATGATTTTATTTGACATCCAGGGAAACAGCTCTTTAAAAAACTCCAGCCGCTTTTCCCTCACTTTGATATTTTTTACCGGTACACCTTGTTTACGAACAGCCAATGCAAACACATTGTCCTGTGAGATTTCGCCATAATAATTTTGTCCCCAATCCAGATCGTTGGTAAATGAAGCATATAAATACATCCTTGGATCTTTGTTGGGCAAATAAAAAATCTCACCCATTCCTTTTAGTTTTTGATCGCCGAATCCATAGGCGAGATAACCATGAAGCCTGATCTTTTTGTCGAAGAATTTATTGGTACCAAGATCAAAGCGAACCCTCAATCCTTCCCATCCGTTGGAACTGATCCAATTCATCCACGGTCCGATCTGGTAGTTGCCAATGTCTTTGTACCCTGTACCAATAAAGCTCATGGTTTTTGTGAAGCGCTGAAATACCGGTGCATTCGTTAATGTATCAATCATTTTGATAATACTGCTTTCTGTTTTGCTGAGCGGTTCATGCCGTACAGTTTGCCAGTATTCTTTTCCTTTTTCCAATGAACCAGGAAGCGTAATGATCTCTTCCAGTATTTTATTTTTGGAAAGTTCTTGTATGACAGAGCTATCATTTACTACTACATTCCGATAAGTGGTTGTTTTGCGGCCTATAAAACCGGGCTTATCTTTTCCGGTGGGTGAAATATCAGCCACAAATTTGTCCTTGCTTAAAAACCAGGTGGAGTCGTTGATGAGCTGGTATTCCTGTATCAGGCTAAGGTTCTCTACAAAATTTACATTTGCTTCTTTTCCCAGCCGAAGGTTCATCCGCTGAACAGCGAAGCTGCCTACATGCACCCAGCAGTCGCCTTCAAAAGTATCACCTCCCTTCCGTCGAGGTGTGAAGACAAGATGAAAGTACCGCTGGTTGGCAATCAACTGTGTGTCCACCACCCGGTAATTGTAATAATAATCACCGTTATCACTGATCGGGCTGATAAACTGTCTATCAAATACAGGGATAAAGTTGTTGTATACATTCACCACCTGGTCCATTCCTCCCAGCATTTTTACTACACTTTCATTCTTTACACCGTTGGGATTAACAGCTTTGATGATCTCCCGTCTTTTCTTTGGATTTTTCTGATAGTAATAGTCGGACAATACTTCTGATAAATAGGTAGGAAGATATTTCAGGCCCTCTGCCGTATCAATATTTTGGTTAATAAGTTCACTTATCGGTCGCAACGGTTTGAACCTGCCAAACTTTTCGAAATTGATATTTTTCAGGTCCAGTTCCAGTTTGTTATATAATTCGTAGGAGAAATTATCGAAGCGATACCGGTCGTTCCGGGATTTGTTTTGTACAATTTTTCGCCATACCAGTAAACCTTTGTTCACCTTTACTTTCAGGTTGGCGCCTTCACTAAAAGTTCCTCTTTCAAGGAGAATGGTTATGCTTATAGTTGTTTGTGAAATATCTACTTTATAGTAGAAAGTTTGATAGCCTACACAGGAAATTTCAAGACTATCAGAAGGCCACTCATTCACAACAATGCGGAATACACCTGCAGAATCAGATTGATTACCTGTAGTGGTATTTTTAAAACTTACAGAAGCAAAAGGAACAGGTTCTTCACTGTGAGCATCCTTAATTATCCCTGAAATTGTTTTGCGTTGAGCAGTAGCGGATAAGGTTGTCAGCAGCAGGCAAAAAAGTAATACGTTTCTACAACACGAACTCATCGGTGGTAAAATTACAACCTTGCGTTATTGAATGTTGGCGAGAGAAAAAAAATCCCCTCTAATGAGGGGATTCAGGTATAAAAAGTTATTGTCTGTTTAAAAATCCAGCCCCATAGCAAAATAGTACCTCGGTTTGCCCTGGAATACCCCATTCATTTCCCATGCGGCATCAAAGCGGAGGAAGTAGCCCAATAATGTACTCCTGGCGCCGAAACCATAACCGCCGGCAAACGGGCCAATACCGCCAGCTTTGATTTTAACCAATACAGGAGGAGCACCGTAAGTGACAGATGGTCTCTCCAGCTTATCATAAGCACCATTCCAGGCAGTACCCAGGTCAAAGAACTGTACTATCTGGAAATTTCTCAGAAATGCATTATTGATAGGCTTATTGAAGAAAGAGGTAAAGACAGGAACCCTAATCTCACTATTAATCACCAGCGCATTATTACCGTTGGCAACATTTTGTCTGAAGCCTCTCAGGTTTACGGCCAGGGATTGGTAGGCATAATCATTATCAGGGTCAGGTACATTAGACGGATCAAAGTAGCGGTATGTAACATTTCCATTATCATCTACTTTTTGGTTTTGGCCAAACATCAGCCAGTTGTCGACTCCACCTAAATAATAAATGATCTTTTGATTGCCCCAGGAAAAATCACCGGCGCCACGAACAGCCCAGATAATATTGCGGTAAATGGGCAGGTAATGCCTTGCATCAAAGCCGAAATTGAAAGTAGTCGGATGGTTCTTAGGTCCCTTAGCACCAGAAGTAGTCAGCCTTGCGTTTACATCCATAAATACTTTCCAGCGCAGGCCGTGCCAGATATTCATGGCCGGGGAAACGGCATCATCGTGTACATATTCGATATGAGCCAGTCCGTAAGTCTGCCTGTTATCAGCTGCTTTCAGGGATAACGGATCGGTTGAAAGGGAAACATATTTATCGCTTCTGTACGCCACATTGAAACGAAGGCTTTTGATCCGGTTAAAAGGATAGGTAACACTTGCCTGGTAAAGGTTGGTAAATAACTTGGCAAATGCTGCCGAATCGTTATACAACGGAGGATTGTTGATTACGTTGCGATAGTAGGTAAACCCGTAATCAATTCTTTTTTTAAGGTATTGGGTAGTTAAAACGTATTCATTATTCTTCAGGTCGGGGCTGATACGAAAACCACCGGCAAATTTCCAGTCTTCAAACAAGTCAGAAGTTCCGACACGGATAATACCATTGAACGGATCACCATTACTTAACTGAATAGGTCCGTATCCGCCCTGGTAAGGCTGGTAGCGGGTAATCAAAACGTTATTGTTGAAACCACTTACTAAATAATCATTGAAGAATTTAGGAGGCCGGTATTCATATACTTTGGCTTTTTTCAATACGGATTCCTTGACGATCTCTTCCGACTTAACCACATCACCCAGCTTGGTTTTATTTTCATCTGTTTTTTCCTCTTCAAAGCCGGTATTGAAAAAGTCCTGTTGTTTTTTTGTAAGTGTGTCTTTCTTGGTTTGTTCCGTGTTGGCTTCTTTACGCAACGTTTTTTTCTCTTCCTCTATCAATTTGCGCCGGTATTCAGTTGCCTTTGCCGTTACATTACGGCGGCGGAGTGTGTTCTCGTCCACTTTCAGGCGGTATAGCAATTTTACATCACCCAGTTTTACCACTTCACTTACCAACTGGTTGTCGCCTGCTGTTCTTGTTTCCAGCATACTGCTCTGGTAATTGGTCAGCGGAAACACATAAGAAGAGTCGTTGGTAATAGAAACAAACCCAACAGAGTCAATATCTGTTTTATTCCACTCTCTCAGGAGGCTGTCCACATCTTTTTTGGGAGGATTACGTAATACCTCATCACCAATAAATACCAGTGTGTCTAAGCCAGCTCTTTCTGTAGTAAAGAAACCGGCATAGCGGTTATTGATACCATTTTCGTCGCTTACAAATGTGAAATGCGACTGGTTGTATTGTGAGGGGAAACGGGCATTACCCATTTTCAGGTCAGTGAGCCTGGATATTTGTTTAAAATCTGATTTATTCCAGTTGTCAACAAGGTAAATATTAAAACGGGGGCCGGGTAAAGAATCATCACTGCTGACTGCCTGTGCCGAAGGGCGGTTGCTGGAAAACAAGATGCCTGTTTTGTTAGGGAAAGCTACAAAAGAAGGATCGAGGTCATCGTATACATCGTTGGTGATCTGTTCGAAACTTTGCTTATCAATTTTGTAAACATAAATATCCGATTGGCCGCTCCTCACCCCGCTGAATAAGAGAGTATTATTATCCAGCATATATTTCATATCCTGGATCTGGTCAAATTTTTGAATTTCATGTTTCCAGAGTTTGGTACGGTTCACCACGTCATACACAAAGAATTTCGTTTTTCCTTCATCGTTGTACAAAACTGCCAGTCTTGTGCCTTTGCCATCCCAAGCCAGTAAAGGATAGTTAGGGTGTTTTTCGTTTTCTCTTGTCCTTACTCCCAGTTTGAGGAGTATACGGCGGTTTACAAAATTTTCCATCAGCACTACCTGGTAGCGGCCTTGTTTGAATTCAACTACGGCATAGGTAAAACTGCGGGGAAGCGGGTTGGCATTGAAACGGATAAAATCTTTTTTGCCAATGGACTCACTTACTGATAGCTGGCCCCTTGGTGTGTTTCTTCTTCCGCGGATATCCTTGAAATACTGTTGCTGTACATCCGTCATGAAGTCTTCCAGTATTTTTTTGAATTTCTTTTTGGCAATTTTATTCGAGGCATTATTCAGGTTGCGGTAAATGCGGGCCAGGTATAGGAAGTAGGTGGTTTTATTTTTTCCATACTTGTCGGCGATATATTTCCAGAAGGCATGGCCTGCCAGTAAGGGCTTTGCAAAAGCAAACTGGTAAAAATTCTTATAATCACCTGCCAGCATCACTCCGCGGAGATCATCATCCAACGTAGTGCTCCAATTTTCCGCTGCATAGGCAATATAGCCGTCGGTAAGCCATTTAGGTAAATCCAGTAAAGCCTGGTTGGCTGCAAATTCTCCCAGGTCGTCACCAAATAACAAATTGTCAACTAAGTTTTTGGCAATGCCCTGTCTTATCTGCCGGCGCAGGTTATCATGATTGCCGTCGAAGTAAACAATCATTTTATTGTTGACCAGTTTGGTAACACCGCCGGTGTTTTGCCAGTCAATCCCCAGGCCGATATTGGATTGCTGCATTTCATCGTAGTTATTATACACTACAATGTTGATGCGGCGCTGTAAACCATACTCTACAAATTCTTCAATGGAGGGTAGTTCCAGTTCGGCCACCTGGGCTACATATTTGCCCAATCCCAGGCCATCCTGGCTGAAGTAGGTGTTGAAATTATCTGTCTGGTAATACTTCCATTTGAATTTCTGGTATTGTACACGGTTTTTCCCAAACTCCACAGTGTTTACTTGTGCCGTAGTTTCCATGGCTGCAAAAATGGAAAGAGAGGCAAGCAGGCTAAATACTTTCTTCATAGTCTCTTTTTTCGGCCACACAACGGCCAGTACCGGCCTGTGGCATTATCTTTACAAATACTTCCGAATTAATAACTAAAAGTACGAAAACCCGTCCATGTTACATGTTAAGTCCTTCACTTTTAGCCCCGTCCAGGAGAATACCTATGTATTGTATAACGATCAGAAGCAGTGCTGCATTATAGACCCGGGATGTTATTTCCCGGAGGAAAGGGACGAATTAAAAACGGGCATTGAAAAGACAGGCCTGACCCCTGTTTTGCTGCTTAATACCCACTGCCACCTTGACCATGTTTTTGGGAACAAATTTGTCCATGAAACATGGGGGCTCCCCCTTCATATTCATACTATGGAGAAACCGGTTCTTGATTTTGCTCCGCAATCCGGCATCATGTGGCAGCTCCCTTTCGACAATTATGAAGGCCCGTTGGTTTACCTGGAAGAGAAAAAAAGTATAAAAATTGGTGAGGAGGAACTGGAGATTCGTTTTACACCCGGGCATTCTCCCGGCAGTGTATCATTTTATCATGCAGCCGGAGATTTTATTATCGGCGGTGATGTGTTGTTCAACCGGAGTGTAGGCCGAACTGACCTCCCTGGCGGAAATTTTGAAACGCTGGTGGAGAGTATCCAAACGCAGTTCTTTACGCTGCCTGACGACACGAAAGTTTATTCAGGTCATGGGCCGGTAACGACGGTAGGGTTTGAAAAACAAAATAATCCTTTTGTGAAGTTGTATTAGGTTGTTCTGATAAATTTTCCAATGAAGGGCATTTTCGCAAACTCCTTTCTTTCCACATTCAGTACCAGCAGACCAAAAATACCAACAAAGAAAACACCCATTCCACGGTTTATCCAGTGATTCATTTCCAGTAATAAAAATGCCTGGTGCAGCCCAAAAAGCAGCAGGCAGATGCTGATATAGGCCAGAATTTTTTTCCAGGCATAAGGAACAGGGTAGTGCTTTTGTCCCAGGGTGTAGCTTAGTACCATCATAAATCCATAACAAAGTACTGTGGCAATGGCACATGCCATGTAACCGAGTATAGGAATAAAAATCCAGTTAAAGGCAATGGTTATTGCTGCTCCCCCCAGCGTAATCCAGGCACCCGTAAGATTTCTTTCTTTTATCTTGTACCAGATGGAAAGATTATAGTAAATCCCCAGAAAGATTTTTGCAGTCATCAGCAGTGGTACCACTTTCAGTCCGGTGTAATATTCTTTATGGGCAGTACCCATGAAATATTTCCAGATGTCGAGAAACAGTGTAACGCCCAAAAAACAGAAGCAACAGGCAATAACAAAAAATTTCATCACCCTGGCATAAGTACGCTGTGCATTTTCACTGGTTGATTGTTTGAAGAAAAATGGTTCGGCCCCCATACGAAATGCCTGGATGAATAGAACAATAATGACGGCCAGCTTATAATTGGCAGAGTAGATGCCGGATTGTGAAAACGCTTCTTCCGTAGTACCGGGATAGAGTTTCAGCAACATGATGCGATCTATGGTTTCATTTACCATGCCGCCAAAACCGACAATGATCAGTGGCCAGCTGTAATTCATCAGTTGTTTCCAGAAAACGGGATTCAGCCGGAAGCGGAATTGGAATAATTCTTTGCTGAGCAATAGCAGCGTCATTCCGCTGGCAGCCAGGTTTGCCAGTATTACATAACCCAGGCCAATTTTCGGGTTGTAGATGCCAGCAAAGATGTTACCACTATTCTTTTCATGTGCATTTTTGCAAACCACCAGGAAGAAAATGACGAGGCCTACGTTGATCAATATGTTCAGGATCTTAATTGCTGCAAATTTTCTTGGCCTTCCTTCGTACCTGAGTTTGGCAAAAGGCATAACGGATAATGTATCCAGTGCTACGATAAGGATGACCCATGAGATATATTCGGGATGATCAGGTATCTCAAGAAAAGCAGCAATGTCTTTTACAAATAATAGCAGCAGCCCGGTAAACAGTGTTGTTGTTAATATTATTGAAGAAGAACAGGTATTGTATACTTTGGGTTCAGCCTGTAATGCCGCAAACCTGAAATAGGATGTTTCCAGTCCGTAAGTGTAGACAATATTTAGGAATGCTGCGATGGTAAAGAGAGTACTGATTTTTCCATACTCCCCCGAAGCAAAAATGGTTACCAGCAATGGGGTAAGCAGGTAATTTAGAAACCTGCCAAAAATGCTGCTGGCTCCGTACCAGAGAGTCTGACCTGCCAGTTTTTTTATGCTGCTCAAAGGATTGGAAAGATTTGTGGACAAAAGTAGCTTTTGCCCCGGCAAAAAACGAATTTACTCCTGCCCGGGGTCCTTTATTTAAGACAATTGCAACGCTTTAGAGCCTTGTAGTATCTTTAACAGCAAATGCTGTTTTATGAAGAAGAAAGTTTTACTGCCAATCGTAATGGTGTTTCTGGTACTTACATCGTTTGCTCAATCTTACGAAGGAACTATTCAGTTTGACAAGAAAAAGCAGACTGCAATTGTTTGTGATTATAGCTACCCTTCCCAGGCGGTGGAAAATGCGTTTGTGAAAAGAATGGAAAAATTGGGCTACAAAGCAAAAGAGGAAAAAGGTATTCTTAACAGGGATAAGGGCTTCCTGGTATTCAAAAATGCATATGTCACTGATATCAGCAAGGACAGACTGGATTATATCATTAAGGTAGAACGCAAAAGCCGGAAGGAAAGTGATGAGTCGGTTATCTATATGATTATGCTGAAAAACGATGCCAATGCTATTTCCACCATGGAGGCCTACGATATTGGTAAAGCAAAATCTTACCTGAATGAAATGCTGCCGGATATTGAAGCAGCCAATCTTGAATTACAGATTGCAGCACAGGAAGAAGTAGTGACTAAAGCTGAAAAGAAGCTGAAAGAACTGCAGGATGATAAACTGAATCTTGAAAAAAGGCTGGCTGAGAATGCTACTGCACAAGATGAAACTATCAAGGATATTGATGCCCAGAAAAAAAGCCTTGAAGCACTGAAAGAGAAAAGAAAGAAAAATTAGTCTGGCCGGGCAAATCGGGGGTCTTGTAAAAAAGTTGAGTCCGTTAATGCCCGTAGGAAAACAAACAGATCGTTTACTTCAGCATTCGTCAGGGTAATTCCGTTTACCAGCAGGGGATCCAGTGTAGCACTTTGCTGTATTCCGGTACGATAGTGGTTGATACATTGCAACAGTGTGCCAAAGCGTCCATCATGCATATAATTGGAAGAAATATAAGTATTACGCAGGGTAGGCACTTTGAATTTCAATGAATCTTCCTTTTTGTCTGTAATTCTCATCCGGCCGTAATCTTTCAGAAAGCCATCTACAGGCAAACCGATATTGCGAAAACTATAATCAGTAAACAAAGGTTCTGGATGGCAGGTGGCACATTTGGCTTTATACAACTGGTAACCGTTTTCTTCCTGTGCCGTGAAGGTAGCTGTTCCCTTTTTATAGCGGTCATATTTTGAATTTGCTGAGACCATGTAGCCGGTGAATTGTGCCAATGCTTTAAGGATAAATTCCGGGCGGATAAAAGGTGAGCCAAAAACTGTTTTAAATTGTTCTTTGTAGTAAGGGTCATCTTTTATTTTATTGATTATACCTGCATAGCTTTCACCCATTTCAATATGACCATTAATCGGTTGGGCTGCCGCATCGGTCAGGCGGGTGAATTCGCCATCCCAGTGCAGGTAGGGGCTCCAGGCAAGATTGAATAGAACCGGTGCATTACGCAGGGTGTGAGAGTCAAACACCCCATGACTCCGGTCATGTTCAAAAGTGCCGAAGCCTGCTTTCTGTTCATGGCAGGAGGAGCAGGGATGCAGGTTGTCTATCGACAAACGACCATCGTAGAAAAGCCTTCTTCCCAGCTCAAAACCTTCTTTACTCAAAGGATTATCATTGAAGCGGTAGTTGGGCTGCGGAAACCCTTCGGGTATCTCCTGCTGTATTAATTGAAGGCCGTTGGTTTTTTGTTCTTTACGGCAGGCGCCAATCAGCCATGAAAAAGTAATGGTAAAAGTGACAAGAGAGAGTATAGTAAGAGTTGTTTTCCGCACAGGGTAAATTGAATAACTAAGTTACTGCAAGTTATAGGTCTAATAATCACCGGGCTTGAATTTTTGCCTCCCCGATTTGATCTCGGCGTTTCTCTTTTTCCATTCCAGTCTTTTTTCTTTAGACACTTTACTGGCTTTTGTGGCAATGCGTGGTTTTTTGGGTGTAAGGGCTTTGGTGATTAATTCGTTTATTTTTTCAACAGCCTCTTCTTTATTGGCCAGCTGGGTACGGTGTGTTTGGGATTTTACCTGTAAATAGCCGTCTGCATTAATCCTGCTGCTGAGTTTTTCTTTTATAAAAGTTTTTTGTTCCTCAGACAGCAGTTGCGATGATTCAATATGCAAGGATGCAATGACGGCTGTCTCCACTTTATTTACATTTTGCCCGCCCTTGCCTCCGCTGCGGGTTGTTTGAAACGATATTTCTTTGCCTACATTGATCATTGCTGGTTACTTGTTCTTAGTTCTGCTATAAAGATAGAATCATTCCTTCATCGGAGCTATCTTTACCAGTAACAAATAACCAGCAGCCAATATGCGAGCCGTCATTCAAAGAGTATCGAAAGCCAGTGTAACCATAGGTGGGCAAGTCCATTCACAGATTGGATGGGGGCTGCTTGTGCTGTTGGGAATCGAAGATGCCGACACTGCTGAAGATATTGAATGGCTAAGCAATAAGATCGTTAACCTCCGCATTTTTGACGACGCCGGTGGCGTAATGAATGAATCGGTAAAAGATAAAAACGGAGATATCATTTTGGTCAGCCAGTTTACCCTGCATGCTTCCACCAAAAAAGGAAACCGGCCTTCTTATATCAAAGCAAGCAAGCCGGATGTGGCTGTTCCTTTATATGAGAAAATGATTGAGCAATTATCAGCAGACCTTGGAAAAAGGATTGGCACCGGTGAATTTGGCGCTGATATGAAAGTAGAATTAGTGAATGACGGACCGGTAACGATAGTTATAGATACGAAGAATAAAGAATAGGGTAAACACTAATTTTGACTAATTACACGAATTATGGCTGAGATTATATTAAAGGAAGAGTCTTATAAAATTATTGGAGCTTGTATGGAGGTGCATAAAGAGCTGGGTATGGGGTTCAGAGAAATTGTTTATAAAGATGCCCTGGAGATGGAGTTCAAGGAAAATAATATAAAATTTAGCAGAGAAAAGCAATATGATATCTTTTACAAAGGCAAAAAGTTGCCGAGAAAGTATTTTGCAGATTTTGTTGTATTTGACTCTATAATTCTGGAAGTAAAAGCTGCAATAACAATAGTAAATCCGTTTGTCTATCAAACGATCAATTATCTCAAGACATCCGGGATGAAACTCGGCATTATTGTGAACTTTGGTGAGAAGTCATTGACATATAAGCGAGTTGTTTTTTAATTCGTGTAATTCGAAAAAATTTGTGTTATAATTTCAGAGTATTCCAATTTTCTCCGTATATATTTTTCCGTTTGTTAACCCGATCATTAGGTAAAAGGCCTTTCGGTAAACCGGAATATCAATAGTAAATGAGGTATTGTTGATTTTTTTCTGCTCAACCACCCTGTTTCCATCTGTTGTCCATACCATAACATTACTAATCGTCTTACTGCTTTTGATGGTAAGCTGACGGCCGGATGTAATTACTTTGTAAGGCTTTGTCTCTTTTTTGGAAGATTGTGCCTGTAAGGAAAAGAATGATACAGTAAATAAAATAACGGCCAATGGCCTGGATACAGACTTCATTACAGCATACATTTTAATCTTTTAAAGGAATTGGTTTGGGTTTTCAGCGGGGACGGGAGATGGGAAACGACAAGAATCATGCTAAATTGCAGTGATCAATTAAAAGTTTTGTTATGACTATACAACAGGCCCAGCAGCAGGTTGACGGATGGATTAAGACGGTAGGAGTCCGGTATTTCAGTGAACTGACCAATATGGCTATACTGACGGAAGAGGTAGGAGAGCTGGCCCGCATCATGGCCCGCACTTATGGCGACCAGTCGTTTAAAAAATCCGATATGGATAAAAACCTGGCAGATGAGATGGCTGATGTGTTATGGGTATTGATCTGCCTGGCTAATCAAACGGGTGTGGACCTAACTGATGCGCTGCAAAAGAGTTTTGATAAAAAGAATATCAGGGATGCGGAAAGGCATCGGAATAATGAGAAATTAAAACCCCCCGCTCCTGAGGGAGAGTGATAGAACGAATCTTCCGAAAGTTCTTAACGATTTATCAATCCTTCTTCTTCGGCAGATAGCTATCCGGATTCTTCATGAACTCTGTCCGGCAGTATTTGGAGCAAAAGCCAAAAATGTGTCCTTTATAATGAATGGTATCACCTTTTTTATCATCCACTTTCATATTACAGATAGGATCAGGGCGAAGGGTGTCAACCCCGGCATTGAAGCCTGCCTGCATCTGCGGGCAATATGATTTGTTTTGACAATTTTTTGAAGATGACTGGTTGAACAGCATTACTGCTGCAATCAAGGTGACCGGCAGGGCCATGTAGAAAACGGTACGCTTCATATAAAATAATTTCTTTTCAAAGGTATTGTAAACTCGTTTCATGTGTCATTTGGGAGTTGTCTTTTTGAACTGATTCTGCTCAGTTTCATAATACCGGGTTCTATTATCTTTGCCGCCTATGGCAAACGAAACGAACAAATTCCAGGCGATTATTTCGCATTGTAAAGAGTACGGCTTTATTTTTCCCAGCAGTGAGATTTATGATGGCTTGCAGGCGGTATACGACTATGGCCAGATGGGCGCCGAACTGAAAAAAAACATCAAAGATTATTGGTGGAAGAGCATGACCCAGTTGCAGGACAATATTGTGGGCATTGATGCGGCTATTTTCATGCATCCGACCACCTGGAAAGCATCGGGGCATGTTGACAATTTTAACGACCCCATGATTGATAATAGGGACAGTAAGAAACGATACAGGGTGGATCATCTGATAGAAGGACATGCCGAATTACTAAAAGAAAAAGGAGCAGAAGGAGAGAAGGAGGCAGATGCCCTTTTAGCAGCAATGGATGCATTGCTGGCAAAAGATGATTTTGCCGGTCTCAAAAAACTAATTGAAGAAAATAAAATAAAATGTGCCATCAGCGATACCTGCAACTGGACGGATATTCGCCAGTTTAACCTGATGTTTTCTACTGAATTCGGTTCTACTGTGTCAAGTGATGCAGAAGATAATAAGGTGTATCTCCGTCCCGAAACCGCCCAAGGCATTTTCGTGAACTTTCTGAATGTGCAGAAAACCGGCCGGATGAAAGTACCTTTTGGTATTGCACAGATTGGTAAGGCATTTCGTAATGAGATCGTAGCAAGACAGTTCATTTTCCGTATGCGGGAATTTGAACAAATGGAGATGCAGTTCTTTATCCGCCCCGGTTCACAAAAGGAATGGTATGAATACTGGAAAGCCGAAAGACTGAAATGGCATCTGAGCCTGGGCATTCCTGCTGAGAAATATCGTTTTCATGATCATATCAAACTGGCGCATTACGCTGATGCTGCCTGTGATATTGAATTTGAATTCCCGATGGGCTTTAAAGAGCTGGAAGGTATTCACTCCAGAACAGATTTTGACCTGAAGAACCACCAGGAATACAGCAAAAAGAAACAACAGTACTTTGATAACGACATAGATCCTGCTACCGGAAAGCCATATGGTAACTACATTCCTTATGTAATAGAAACTTCTATTGGCCTTGACCGGATGTTCCTGGCGGTTATCAGCCATGCTTATGAAGAGCAGGACCTGAGTACAGCTGACAAACAGGACAGCCGTGCCGTGCTGAAGTTACCTGCAAAACTGGCCCCCATTAAATTGGCTGTTCTTCCGTTAACCAAAAAAGATGGTTTACCGGAAGTGGCAGAGCGCATCATGAGTGATTGCCGCCCGCATTTTCGTTGTTTTTATGAAGAGAAGGATTCCATTGGTAAACGTTATCGCCGGATGGATGCCTTGGGCACTCCTTATTGTGTAACAGTAGATCATCAGACTTTGCAGGATGATACAGTTACCATTCGCCACCGTGATTCAATGGAGCAGGAAAGAATTCCGATTGACAAGATCAGGGAAATAGTATTGGCAAGCCTTTAATTTTTTTCTCTTAACATTTTTTTTGACTGTACAAAAGCAGCAAATGTGTTTTTGTATTGTCATTAATCAAAAGAAAATTATGTACAGAACATTGCTGCTCATCACCTCCTGCTTTGCATTTGTTGTTTCCAGTGCACAGCCCAAAAAAGAAAATACGGTGCCGGGAAGAACTCATTTTATTGCAGAACTCGGTGGCCCGGGTATTCTTTTTTCCGCCAATATTGATACCCGGTTTGCTAAATCCACTTTAGGTTGGGGAGGCAGAATAGGATTAGGTTTTGTTACTGCAGATGAGTATGATGGTAACTTTAATTATGAACTAAGATCTGTAGTTACTATACCAGCCCAGATTAATTATGTGTTTGGTAAAGGGGATTCACCCAATACACTGGAAGTAGGTGCCGGTATAACCTATGTAGGCCGAAAGCTGGAAATTTTCAACTTCTATGATGACAAGACGAGTAATATTTTTGGCACTGCTTCATTTATGTACCGAAGACAACCATTGAAAGGTGGTTTTACGTGGAGAGCTGGTTTTACTCCGTTGATAGCAAAAGGATATATTCAGCCTTCAGGGGCAATTAGCGTAGGCTATTGTTTTTAAAAGTTTACGGCCAGAATATTTATTTCTTTTTTTCTGACAATGAAATACTATAAGCAGTTTCGTATTTCACCTCGGTCATTTCAAAGCCGCTTTGTACGGTGCCAATATTAGGCAGCTTGGCTAGTTTGTTTACGATGAAGTCCTGGTACTCATTCATGTCTTTCACAACAATTTTCAGCAGGTAATCATAAATGCCTGTCATGTGATGACATTCCATCACTTCGGGAAGTTTTACAATATCCCTTTCAAAAGCTTTCAGCATGGGGTGTGAATGTTCTTTCAACTGCACATTGGTAAAAGCCACCAGGTTTTTATCAATCTTGTTTTTATCTAATACAGCAACATACCGCTGTATATATCCTTCCTGTTCCAGCCACTTGATCCGCTCATAAACGGGGGTGACGGATTTGCCAAGCTTATCGGCAATTTCCTTATTGGTCAGTCTTGCATCATGCTGCAGCAACTGTAAGATGTTTATGTCTGTATTATCCAATTGTACCATAGCAGAAAAATTTTCTGTTTAGAAGCCTTTTCGGCTTAAATTATATCTTCTTATTCCACTTAATCTTATAAAATTAGATTTATTTTCTAATAAAATAAGAATCATAAGAAAATTAATCCATAGCATAGAAGTTTGCAGTGTAAAACAAACTATATGGATTACTCCCGTTTTTCTCCCGAAAGCCTGATGATGAGTTATGGTTATAACCCTCATCTCAGTGAAGGTGCCATTAAGTGCCCCATTTTTCAGACATCTACTTTTGTTTTTCATAATGCAGAAGAAGGAAAGGCTTTTTTTGAAGTGGCATATGGCCACCGGAAAAAGAAAAGGCATGAGAAGATCGGCCTCATCTACAGCCGGATCAATAACCCGGATATGGAAATACTGGAAGACCGGCTAACGCTTTGGGATGGTGCTGAGGCCTGCGCTGTTTTTGAAAGCGGAATGAGTGCTATTTCAACGGTGATGCTGGAATTCTTAAAACCGGGTGACCTGTTGTTATACAGCAACCCTATTTATGGAGGCACACACCATTTCATTCACCATGTGCTGACCAAATTCGGCATTCACATTATGGGATTCAGGGCAGGAGAAACAATGGATGAAATTGAAATGCGGTTAAAAGAGTCTGGCTTGTCTGATAAACTGGGAATGGTATACCTCGAAACGCCTGCTAATCCAACAAACGATCTTATCGATATTGAAATGTGTGTAGCATTGGCTAAAAAATATTCCGTGGCGGATAAAAAAGTGATTGTTAGTGTTGATAATACTTATATGGGTCCAATATGGCAGCATCCGTTGAAGAACGGGGCTGATCTTGTTTTGTATTCCGCTACCAAGTACATCGGAGGTCACAGTGACGTAATTGCCGGGGCTGTATTAGGTAATAAAGAACTGATAGGCCGTGTAAAAGTGCTGAGAACATTTCTCGGCAACATGATCAGTCCGTATACAGGATGGTTATTGCTGCGTAGCCTCGAAACACTGAAAGTGAGAATGGACAAACAGGCAGAAAATGCGCAAAAAGTAGTGGATTGGATCAAACAGCACCCGCTGGTTGATAAAGTATATTATCTCGGTTGCCTGGAGCACAGTAATCCTTCTCAGTATGTGATCTACAAAAAGCAGTGCCTTGGTAACGGAGCGATGCTGAGCTTTGATATAGCCGGTGGCGAAAAGGAGGCATTTACTTTTCTCAATAACCTGAAACTTATCAAACTGGCAGTAAGTCTTGGCGGCACTGAAAGCCTGGCGGAGCATCCCGCTACGATGACACATGTAGATATTCCGGATGAAGAAAGGGCATACTATAACATTACTTCAAAGCTCATTCGTTTATCAATTGGAGTAGAGAATCCACAGGACCTGATATGGGATATTGACCAGGCCCTGGAAAAAGTGGCCCAATTGGATCATGTATATCATAAGGAAGTAGCTTATTAGCAGCCATAATGAGTTAACTGAAATAAGCAGCCGTTGTCTATCAGCGGCTGTTTTGCTTACTATGATATGAATCAGTGGTTTTGATGAATTAGGTCACCTGCGGCTAACACATTCATTTCTAATTTTCAGCACTTTTTGATACCTACCATGTGTCAAAAACCAACATTATTTACCGTTGAAATAAACGATCATGTCCCATAATGACATTACAAAACCTGTAGACCTTCTTACCCATGCAGAAGGTACAGGGCCAAAACGTTCCCGCCGCCCCGTTTATATGGATTTCATGCCGCCTTGTAACAGTGCCTGCCCGGCAGGCGAAAACATACAGGCATGGATGGCACATGCACAATCAGGAAATTATTTTGAAGCCTTTCAAACCATTTTGGAAGACAATCCCTTTCCGGCCATTATGGGCCGTGTTTGTGTAAAACCCTGCGAAACGGGCTGCAACCGTAATCACATTGAGAGTACAGTAAACATTCATGCAGTTGAACGCTTCATCGGTGATGAGGCCATCCGCCAAAAATGGCCCGTGCAGTTCATGTATGAGGAAACAGGAAAAAGAATTTTGGTGATTGGTGCGGGCCCCGGTGGATTATCGGCAGCTTATCACCTTGCCAGGATGGGGCACACAGTTGAAGTATATGATGCAGGCAAGCATCCCGGCGGATTATTGTGGACAGGTGTTCCGGAATATCGGCTTCCCAAAGAAGTACTGGATGCGGAAGTGGAACGCATCGTAAAAATGGGAGTAAAGATCCGCCTGAATTATAAAGTACAGGATGTATTGACAGAAAAGCAGGCCGGAAATTTTGATGCCGTTTATTTATCAATCGGGGCACAGCTAATACATGATGAAGGATTTGCCCATGATAATTCAGTGTATATCACTGATGCATTCTCTTTCTTCAGCGAATCCAAAATGAACAATTCTCCATTTGTACAAAAGAAAGTGGTTGTGTATGGTGGTGGTAAACTGGCGCTGTACCTCTCCCGGATTTTAAAACGTTACGGTTCGGAAGTATCCGTTTATTACCCCGGCGATAAGAAAATGATGCCGGCATATGATTACGAAACCGAAGATGCATTGGCAGAGGGTGTGGATGTGCAGTTGTACCGGGGCATCAGCAAGATCGAAAAGAAAAAGATCACCCTGGAGAAAATGAAAGTGGAGAAAAATAAAGCAGTGGGTACAGGTGAGTTTGAAACTATAGATGCAGATGTGCTCATCAATGCTTACCGGCAGGAAACAGATGCTGGTTTCCTGCGTTCAGTTTCAGCAATTAAAGTAAATGAAGATGGAACAGTAGTCATTGATGCACAACGAATGACCGGTCATGAAGGAATTTTTGCCGGGGGAGATATGCTTCCGGGAGAAAACAGGAGTTCCACCATTGCCATCGGGCATGGTAAGAAAGCTGCAAAATATATTAATGGTTACCTGATGAGTAAACCTTATCAGAAACCAGACAAGCATCCTACGGCCAGTTTCCGTAAGCTGCATATGTGGTATAAAACAGATGCACCGCAAAAGGAACAGGATAAACTGGCACCCGAAGTGGCAGTTAAAAGTTTTGATGAAGTAATAGCCGGGTTAAGTGAACCCGAAGCCAGGTTTGAGGCACAACGCTGTTTAAGCTGCGGTAATTGCTTTGAGTGTGACGGATGTTTTGGCGCTTGCCCGGAAGATGCAATCATCAAATTAGGAAAGGGGAACCGTTACAAATTCAATTACGATGCCTGCACCGGCTGCGCAGTGTGTTATGAGCAGTGCCCTTGTCATGCTATAGAAATGATTCCAGAACCTGTTAATTCAACTACTGATGTCAAATAAGAATAAATTAGTCGCAACCATCGATGGTAACGAAGCTGCAGCATATGTAGCTTATCGTATTAACGAAGTGTGTGCCATCTATCCCATCACTCCTTCTTCCACCATGGCAGAGCTGGCAGATGAGTGGGCGTCAAAGGGAGTGAAAAATATCTGGGGAAATGTACCTGATGTGATAGAAATGCAGAGTGAAGGTGGCGCTGCCGGTACAGTGCACGGTGCACTACAAACCGGTTCGTTGACCACCACCTTTACTGCATCACAGGGATTGATGCTGATGTTGCCCAATATGTATAAGATTGCCGGTGAACTGACACCTGCAGTATTTCATGTGGCAGCCCGTTCACTGGCAGCACAGGGTCTCTCCATTTTTGGTGATCACCAGGATGTGATGGCGGCAAGAACGACAGGGTTTGCTATGCTAAGCTCTGCTTCTGTACAAGAGGCACATGATTTTGCATTGATTGCACAGGTAGCTTCGCTTAAGTCCAGGATTCCTGTAGTACACTTCTTTGATGGTTTTCGCACTTCGCATGAGGTAAATAAACTGGAGTTGCTGAGTGATGAACAGATCAGTTCGATGGTGCCGGATGAACTGGTGATTGCCCACCGTAAAAGAGCATTGAACCCGGAAAATCCCTTCATCCGTGGTACAGCCCAAAATCCCGATGTTTATTTCCAGGGTAGAGAAACTGTTAACACTTTTTATAATGCTATGCCGGGCATTATGGCTGAAGTGATGAAAGATTTTGAGAAACTTACCGGAAGAAAATATGAACTATTTGAATATACAGGCGCTGCAGATGCAGAGTATATCACAATCATTATGGGTTCCGGTAGTGAAACAGTGGAGGAGACTGTTAAAGCACTGAACAAAGCCGGTGCAAAAACCGGAGTAATCGTTGTAAGGTTGTACAGGCCATTCTCATTGGGGCATTTTATTAAAGCGTTGCCTGCAACCGTAAAATCAATAGCCGTATTAGACCGAACAAAAGAGTCCGGGGCAGCCGGTGAGCCGATGTACCAGGATGTATTAGCTACACTGGTAGAAGCATTTCAGCAGGGTAAGATCAAGTCGTTACCAAAGATATTTGGTGGCCGTTATGGTCTTTCTTCCAAAGAATTTACACCGGCAATGGTTAAAGCCGTGTATGACGAACTGAAAAAAGAAAATCCCAAAAACGGGTTTACTGTCGGAATCAATGATGATGTGACCTTTACCAGTTTGGAGTACGACACTTCATATAAACTGGATGAAAGCGAATGGAGACAGGGGTTGTTTTTTGGTTTGGGTGCCGATGGTACCGTTGGGGCTAATAAGAATACGATCAAGATAATTGGTGAGAACACTGACTTATATGCGCAAGGCTATTTTGTTTACGATTCTAAAAAATCAGGTGCAAGAACAGTTTCTCATCTGCGGTTTGGCCCCAAACCAATCAGGGCGCCTTATCTGATCTCCAAAGCAGATTTTATTGCCTGCCACCAGTTCAATTTTGTTGAGAAAGTGGAGATGCTGGAGTTTGCCAGTGAAGGAGCAACTTTCCTGTTGAACAGCCCTTACAGTAAAGAGGAGGTATGGGATAAACTGCCGGGTCAGGTACAGAAGCAACTAATTGACAAGAAAATTAAATTGTATGTTATTGATGCTACTACGGTGGCAAGAGAAACAGGTATGAGCGGACGTATCAATACTATTATGCAGACCTGTTATTTTGCTTTATCCGGAGTATTGCCAAGAGAGGAGGCCATCAAAGAGATCAAGAAGGCCATTGAAAAGACCTATTATAAGAAAGGGCAGAAAGTAATTGATCAGAACTTTAAAGCAGTAGATGCCACACTGGAGCATTTGTATGAAGTCAATTATCCGAAAAAGGTTTCTGCAAAAGATGTAAACCTGCTCACAGTTTCTGATAAAGCTCCTGCATTTGTGAAAGAAGTAACGGCTATGATGATGGCTGGTCACGGAGATGATATTCCGGTGAGCAAGATGACGATTGACGGCACTTATCCAAGCGGAACTACACAATGGGAGAAGAGAAATATTTCTGACCTGGTGCCTGTATGGGAGCCTGATGTGTGTATCCAGTGCGGTAATTGTGCTTATGTATGTCCGCATAGTGTAATCAGGGCTAAGTTTTATCATAAGGATTATTTGAAGAATTCCCCGGAAGATTTCAAATCTGCACCGATAAATGCAAGAGGTTTTCCGGAAACACAATATTCATTGCAGGTTTACCTGGAAGATTGTACCGGCTGTAATCTTTGTGTAGAAGTTTGTCCTGCGACAGATCCTTCCAATCGTTCCAAAAAGGCAATCAATATGGGAGAAAAAGAACCCATATTGCAAAAGGAACAAAAGAATATTGATTTCTTTGAAAACATTCCCTGGAACGACCGGTCAAAAATTGATTTTTCGACTGTGCATGGAGCCCAGTTCCTGGAGCCGTTGTTTGAATTCAGCGGGGCCTGTGCCGGTTGCGGTGAAACACCTTATTTGAAGTTGTTGTCGCAATTATTTGGCGACAGGTTACTGGTGGCGAACGCTACGGGTTGTTCTTCTATTTATGGCGGTAATCTTCCTACCACGCCATGGGCGAAAAACAAGGATGGCCGTGGCCCGGCATGGAGCAACTCTTTGTTTGAAGATAACGCTGAGTTTGGGTTAGGTATGCGTATCACAGCCGACAAACAATTGGATGTGGCTGCAAACCTTTTAAATGAATTGAAAGATGAACTGGGTGAAGCCTATGTGAAGGAAATTCTGGACGCCAGCCAGGTGTTGGAATCAGAAATTGTTGCGCAGCGTAACAGGGTAGAAGGACTTAAAGAGAAATTAAAAAAGATGAATACACCGGCGGCTGCTCACTTGCTCTCTGTAGCAGACCAGTTGGTTCGCCGCAGTGTATGGCTGGTTGGTGGTGACGGATGGGCTTATGATATTGGCTATGGCGGCCTGGATCATGCATTGGCCAGTGGCAGAAATATCAATGTATTGGTTTTGGATACAGAGGTTTATTCTAATACAGGGGGCCAATCCTCTAAATCTACACCAACAGCCGCAACGGCCAAGTTTGCAGCCGGAGGTAAAACGGTAGGCAAGAAAGATCTTGCCATGCAGGCCATCTCTTATGGAAATGTATACGTAGCAAGGGTAGCTTTTGGCGCTAACCCGCAGCAGGCTTTGCTGGCCATGAGAGAAGCTGAAGCTTATGATGGTCCTTCACTTATACTGGCCTATAGTCACTGTATTGCGCATGGCTATGACCTGAAGAACGGACTGGATCAGCAAAATAAAGCTGTAGCAAGCGGACACTGGCCATTGCTGCGCTATAACCCGGTGCTGAGAAAGAAAAATCAAAATCCGTTTGTACTGGATTCACCAAGGCCAACAGTATCATTGAAAGACTATGCTTACAATGAACTCCGGTATAAAGTGCTGACCATAACCAACCCTGAAGCTGCCGATGAATTGATGAAGCATGCACAGGACCTGGTGAACCTTAAATGGAAAACATATGAAGAACTCGCTACTAAAAAGGCAAGCGATTTTGTGCCGGTAGCTTAAACACAGTTCATGGCTTATGGTTCATAGCTATTGCTTACCAGACAATGGATAAAAAAATAATCATGGACCATGAACACAAAGCAAAAAAAGTAAATAGTAATATGAAACTACATTCCACATACATGGGGATCAAACTGGATTCCCCGATTATTGTTTCTGCCTGCACGTTGTCTGAACAAACAGATAATATTGTGAAGATGGAAGACAACGGGGCCGGTGCGGTAGTGATGTTTTCCTTGTTTGAAGAGCAGATCAGGATGGAAGAAGCCCGGTTCAAAGGAGTGATGTCAGAGACAACTTATGCTTTTCCCGAAGCATTGGATTATTTCCCCGATCTCGATGACTTTAACGTTGGAGTAGATGATTACCTTGAAAATATCAGGAAGGCAAAAGAAAGGGTGAATATTCCTGTTATCGGAAGCCTTAACGGTATAACAACCGAAGGATGGATTGATTACTCCCGTTTGATGGAACAGGCTGGCGCAGATGCCATCGAAGTGAATATTTTTTTCATTCCTGGTGACATTGCTATGTCTTCTGCTGAAGTAGAACACCGCTATCTGAATATTATTGAAACGATCAGGCAGACGGTAAAGATTCCTGTTGCCGTGAAGTTGAATCCTTATTTCAGCGCTACGGGGAATATGGCTTTGCGAATGAAAAATGCAGGAGCCGATGCATTGGTGTTGTTTAACCGTTTTTACCAGCCGGATTTTGATATTAATGAACTGGTGGTAAAGACGGACCTGCATTATAGCGAATCCAGCGAGATAAGATTGCCATTGCTATGGATTGCTTTGCTGTATAATAAGGTTAAATTGTCATTGGCTGCTACAACCGGCGTTCAAAGTGCTGTAGAAGTGGTAAAATATCTCCTGGCCGGCGCAGATGTGGTAATGACTGCTTCTTCGCTGTACAAAAATGGTATTCCTTATCTGAAAACGATGAATAAAGAACTGCAGGACTGGATGTATATGATGGGATTTGAGTCGGTTGAAAAATTCAGGGGCATTATGAGCCAGCAAAATATATCTGACCCTACTGCTTTTGAAAGGGCTAATTATATAAGAATACTGGAAGGTGTGAAATAGGTTCGGTATAGTTAATCTTTCTATTTATTGTTAATAAAGGTTTTGCCGTCAGATATCTCAAAGATTAGGTCATTGATAGTCTTTGTATCAAAGAGCTTAACAAGTTCTTCTTTTATCAGTTTATATTTTGAGTGCATAGGACACGGTTTTGTTTCTGAACATTGCTTTAATCCAAGTATGCATCTTTCCAGCACCTCATCATCTTTCATAGCTTTCAAAATCAACCGGACAGGTTTTAATTTAATTTTTTCATTCATAAAAAATCCGCCATTAGGTCCTCTTGAGGAGGAAATGATATTGTTTCGTGTGAGGGATTGAAGGATTTTGGCAGTGAATGGTTTGGGCGAACTTATGGCCCTGGCAATAGTGGAAAGTCCGGGTCGGTTTCCTTTTTCGCTTTCCTGGCCGATAAAAATTGTGGCCCTCAGCGCATATTCAGTTGCTTTTGAAAACATACTAAATGTGTTAATCTGATGATCTGCTAAAATAATATATTCAGCCTGAAGTTCTGATTATCATATAAATACCGGGAAATATTGCTGGTATTTTTTTTATAATTAAGGATATATTTGTCCTTAATTATTTATATTTGGCTACCGATTGTAAAAATCAGCAATGAAAAGTGTAGGTTTTCATACCAATTCAGCCGAACTCCCGGTGGTATCGTATCAGGTAACTAAGCCTGTTTATTACGATGGTAACGGTTTCATATAACGGCTTGCCTCCTTTCTTTCGCAAGCTGCCTCCCTTTTTAATCAAAAATCCACTATATGCAAGAGAATTATGTTCCCGACAAGCGAAAGCTTTATCGTTTACCATGGTCAGTTAATGACAATCCAATTGGATGGGTTGAGATTACCGACATCTGCAATATTCACTGCGATGGATGTTATCGTCTTGTCATGGGTGAAGGTCATAAACCCCTGGAAAAAGTAAAAGAGGAAATACTATTTCTGAAAAAGTGGCGAAACTGTGATGGAATATCCATAGCAGGCGGTGAACCGCTGACTCATCCGAATATAGTTGAGATTGTGCAGTTTATTACCGATAATGGAATGAAGAGCCTGATGCTTACCAATGGTTTTGCTTTGAAAGAAGACTTACTGATCAGGCTTAAAAAAGCCGGGTTAACGGGTTTAAGCTTTCACATCGATGTTACGCAAACAAGGCCGGAATTCAATAAGATAAAACCCCAAAAGGAAACAGATTTAAATGAGCTGAGGCTTAAGTGTGCAACAATGCTTAGAAAAACGGTGGGCTTGTATGCACATTTTGGCATAACAGTAACCCGTAAAAACCTTAATGAAATACCAGATCTGCTTAGATGGGCAATTGATAATATGGATGTAGTTGGTGGTATTTCTCTCATCACTTACAGAGGTGTACCAGTTCATGAAGGAATTGAGTTTCGGAATGCAACTGGCCAAAAAATTCCATTATTACCGGGCACTTTAGGTTATTCGGTTCTACCCGAAGAGATGAAAATTGCAAATGTTACTTCTAAAGAGGTATATGGTGTTATAAAAAGAGCTTTCCCCGGCTATGAGGCAACATCTTATCTGGGAGGTACGGTAGACCACACTTCATTCAAATGGCTGATAGGGAACTTTATTGTTAATAAACGGGGAAAGGTATTTGGCGCTTATGGCAGTAAAACAATGGAACTGGTGCAAACTTATTACCACCGGTGGTTTGGGAAGTACCTTGTATATCCCAAAATAAAAATGGGTAAAAGAATTTTCTTTATGAGTTTTTTTGATAGAACAGCACGAAAAGCTTTCGGCAGTTTTCTGCGCTATTGCCTGGGAAATCCCTTTCGTTTTTTTATCAGGGTGAAGGCAATTGGCATTGGAATTATTCAGGCACCAGATGTAATGCCGGACGGCAGGATAGATATGTGTGATGATTGTCCGGATATGTGTGTATATGATGGTAAACTCGTACACTCCTGCCGTCTTGATGAGTGCAGAAAATACGGCAGCCTGCTTAACCTGAGTGTTACTACCCGGGAAGCTAAAGAGATGCTGCAGTCTTCAAAAGAGGAAGTGCCGGTGATCTAGTTGAAATTTAATACAGATTTTTTTATTTTGAATATAATAAAGGACCATTTTATCCTTTATTATAATATTTTTGATTATGCGAAACAAGGGTGTTATTCATTATCTGCTCAATCCAAGAAACTGGTGGTTGCCTTTGCTTATCATTTTTGCAGTAAGCATGGCCGGAGTTACGATGATTGGTATTCATACGTACACCGAAGCGCCGCCTATTCCAACTTATATTTCCCCGAAGGGAGAGAAGCTGTTCTCTAAAAATGACATACTAAAGGGGCAACAAGTCTTTCAGCAATATGCTTTGATGGAATATGGAAGCATGTTTGGTGATGGTGCTAACCGGGGTCCTGATTATACTGCAGAGGCGTTACACCTGGTAACGCTGTATATGAATGAATTTTATAATAGTGAGCAGGATTCCGTTGAAAACAGGGAGTGGCTGAAAAAGGGGGTAGCTGAACAGGTAAAATCTGAGATTAAACATAACCGGTATGAAAATAATAGCAACACAGTTGTACTTACAAATGCTCAGGTCTATGCCGGTACTGAACTGGTAAAATATTATCAGCAACAGTTTTTTGATCCATCCTCACCGGGCGGCTTTAAGCCAGCCGGATACATTACTGATACTGTTGAAATAAGATCGCTTACGGCTTTTTTCTTCTGGGGTGCATGGGTGTGTGGTGTACAAAGACCGGGTGAAACCTATAGCTATACACATAACTGGCCTTACGATCCTCAGGCTGGTAATACACCTAGCCCGGCTATTATCCTCTGGAGTATTATTGGATCACTTGGTTTAGTTTTTGGCCTTGGCCTGGTTTTGTATTATCATGGCAAACTCGAAAAGCTAGATGATGCGTCTTACACAAACAAGGCGCAGCCCTTTATGACCAAAGAAGAGGTTAAGCAATTTAAACCCGATGCTATACAAAGGGCAACCTACAAGTTTTTCTATACAGCTATATTGCTATTTGGCCTACAGGTTTTATCGGGTATATTGACAGTGCATGATTTTATTGGCTTTGTGAACTTTTTTGGATTCAATATCTCTGAGCCATTGCCTGTAACGGTTACCAGAAGCTGGCATGTACAGCTGTCTATTTTGTGGATATCACTTTGCTGGATAGGCGGTTCCTTTTTTATGATGTCACTTGTTTCTCCAAATCAGTCTCACAGGCAGGTGAGAAATGTTAATCTGATTTTCTGGCTTGCTGTGTTACTCGTAGCAGGATCACTTTTTGGTATTTTGCTTGGGCCGAAAGGTTTACTTGGAAGGAACTGGTATTGGCTGGGACACCAGGGATGGGAGTATGTGGAGCCTGGAAAGGTATGGCAGGTAATTTTGGGTATTGTGTTCATTGTATGGGCTGTTACTTTATATCGTGGTATCAAACCAGTAATGAAGCTTAAACAACCCTGGGCATTACCTAACTGGCTGGTGTATGCCACTTTCAGCATTATCATATTACTGATGTCCGGCTTTATTGCTACGCCTGCAACAAATTTTGTTATTGCTGATTTTTGGCGCTGGATGGTGGTGCATATGTGGGCTGAAGCATTCTTTGAGGTATTTACTACTGTTTTGATTGGTTATTTTATGGTAGTTATGGGTCTTGTAAGCAGGCAGGCTGCTACAAGGGTAATCTACCTGGCTACTTTATTATTTCTCGGCTCGGGGTTACTCGGTATTTCGCATAATTTTTACTGGAATGCAAAGCCGGTATTTACAATGGCGTTGGGTTCGGTCTTTTCCACTTTGCAGGTAGTTCCGCTGGTTTTGCTCACATTGGAAGCCTGGCGTTTCAGCAAATTGCCCAAAGTATTGGAAAACGGCAATGGTAATGGTAAGGCAGAACGTAGCTTTGGTTTTACGGAAGTTTTTATGTTTCTGGTTGCTGTCAATTTCTGGAATTTTTTTGGCGCAGGTGTACTGGGCTTTATTATCAATCTTCCTATAGCCAATTATTATGAGCATGGTACATATCTGACCGTAAATCATGGCCATGCGGCATTAATGGGTGTATACGGTAATCTTGCTCTTGCAGCAGTATTATTTTGCAGTCAGCTATTAATAAAGGCAGAATGGTGGAATGCAAGGTTAATTAAAGTATCTTTTTGGTCAATTAACATTGGTTTGCTGCTGATGGTACTACTCGATTTATTTCCTGTCGGGCTGTGGCAATTTAAGTCTGTTGCTGATAATGGCCTTTGGTATGCCCGTAGTCATCAATTTGTTGAAAGTAAAGGCTTTCAGACCCTCACCTGGTTACGGATTATTGGCGGTTCGTTGTTTACTGTTGGCGGTGTTTTCACCCTGGTATGGTTTATAGCATCAAGAAGCAGCAAACAAAAATCAATCATCTGAATTGGTATAGTACTGAAAAATTTCAGGATATATTAAACTGAGGATTAATGAAACGACCATCACAATCGGCTACTACAAAAACAGAAGTAGTTTGTTCCAATGATACTAATCCAATGGGGTTTTTAAAAGGAGGAAAATTGCTTGATTGGATGGATATGGCTGCAGCAATTTGTGCTCAGACACACAGCGGTGTAATATGTGTAACGGCTTCCATTAGCTATGCTGATTTTAGAAAAGTAGCAAGAATAGGGGATATTATCACAATTAATGCAGCTATTACCAGAACCTTTACTACGTCTATGGAAATAAGGGTGCTGGCAATTGCAAAGAATATCAAAGAAAAAAAGTCATTTATTATTAGTGAGGCTTTTTTCATTTTTGTTGCCCTGGATGATAATGGTCAGCCATCCAGGGTGATTAAAATCAACCCGGTGACAAGTGCTGAAAAAGAGCAGTATATTGCAGCGCAATTCAGAAGAAAAAGAAGTACGACAAAAAGACGATCAGAACCAGTACAGTGATTAAGAAAAAGAAAATTGAACTTTTAGCGCCGGTCGGTTCTTTCGACAGCTTGCAGGGTGCAATTAACGGAGGCGCTGATGCTATTTACTTTGGAGTGGAGCAGTTGAATATGAGAACCCGTTCCGCTCAATCCTTTTACATTTCTGATATTAAAGAGATTGCTACTGTTTGCAGAAAGAACGGCATCAAAGCATATATCACCCTGAATACGGTAATGTATGAGCATGATATGCAATTGTTGCAGACAATTTTAAAAGAGGTTAAGAAGTGCGGGATCGATGCGGTTATAGCCTCAGATTTTGCAGTTATTGAGTATTGCAGCCAGCATGGGATACCATTGCATATTTCTACACAGGCCAATGTAAGTAATATCGAGTCAGTTAAATTTTTTTCCCGGTTTGCCAATGTGATCGTTCTGGCAAGGGAGCTCACCTTGAAACAGGTGCAGCACATAACAGATGAAATAAAGCGTAAGAAGATAAAAGGTCCTTCGGGTGAATTGATACAAATCGAATTATTTGTTCATGGCGCTTTGTGTATGGCTGTTTCTGGCAAATGTTACATGAGCCTGCATACGCAGAATGCTTCTGCCAACCGGGGTGCCTGTGTACAGAATTGCCGCAGACCTTATATTGTTACCGATGCAGAAACCGGCGAAGAATTAAAAATCGAAGGCGAGTACATCATGTCGCCCAAAGATCTTTGTACAATTGACATTTTGGACCAGGTTATAAATAGCGGGGTAGATGTATTGAAAATTGAAGGAAGAACAAAAGGTGCTGATTATGTGCAGGTGGTGACGAAATGTTACCGGGAGGCGATTGATGCCATTGCTAATGGCTCTTTTTCAAAGGAAAAAATTGAAACCTGGAAAAGAGAGCTGACGAAAGTATATAACCGGGGATTTTGGGAAGGATATTATCTTGGCCGCCAGCTGGGCGAATGGACCCCGCAGCCGGGTTCTGCTGCTACTGAGAAGAAATTGTACATCGGCAAGGGAAGTAAATATTACCCCCGTATCGGTGTGGGAGAATTTGTTATAGAGGCGGGCATGCTAAAAGTTGGAGATACCTTTATGGTTACCGGCCCGAAATGCGGAATGGTAAAAGAAAAAATAGAAATACTAACTGTGAACGGAGAAAAGGCTGCTGAGGCGGTAAAAGGAGATAAAATTACCTTTCCTTTTGGTACAAAGGTTACACCGGCCGACAAGCTTTATAAAATAGTAGAGGCCGCCCATGCATAAGATCATTCATTACAGGAATAAATGCATAGGATGCGGTATTTGCTATGAACAGCAGCCCGGGTTATGGCGTATGTCAAAAAAAGATGGTAAGGCCACGTTGATCAAGGGAGTTGGCAAAAGAGATGTATTTGTGCTGTCTATTCCCAATGCTTTAGTACAACGTTCGCAAGAAGTAGCGGTAGCCTGTCCGGTAAGAATAATAAAGATTACATGAACGAAAAGATCGTTGCGTTTATCGCTAAACAAACCTGTGGTAACCTGTGTTGTATAGACAAGGATGACAAGCCCTGGTGTTTTAGTTTTTTTTATGCATTTAATAAAGATGAAGGATTGTTGTATTACAAATCATCTGAAGTGACAAGGCATTCTGAAATTATTACGGAGAACCCTTTTGTAGCTGGTACCATTTTACCTGACAAATTAAATCGCTTGCAGATCAGGGGAGTGCAGTTCGAGGGGACCGTTATTCCTTTTGAAGACCCGCTGGCGAAAGGTGCTTATGCAGCTTATCACAAGAAATTTCCTTTCTCTATTACAATGCCGGGACAGGTATGGACAATCCGGATAAGTAGTATTAAGATGACAGACAATACCATAGCATTTGGGAAAAAATATTTATGGCAAAGGATTGACCAGAATAAATCGATCTGCTAATAAATAAGGACATATTTATCCTTATTTATTTTATCTTTACTTTCTTATACTTATATGCCAGTAAGTAGCAATAATTAAGTGAATAAGTGCTTCTGCGGGGTGTTATACTTTAATAAATGAAAAATATACCAGTTCATAAATTTCATATACCGGTAATGGGGCTTGCCTATACAATTGATAGCCCGATAAAGGTTGCCAGGTTCGGCATCACATCTGTTATTTCAATTATTGAGGACAGGCTGGTGGAAATGATGCGTGGTTATTATTATCCGGCTATCAACAAGGAATATAAACCAATTTCTGTTCATGAGGAGGACTATAGAGCAAAAAGAATTACAGATTACCTGAATCTGGTAAATTCAATCGTTCAGGCACAGGTTGAAAAGATCAGGTCATCTGTATTTGAAAAGGGTTCTGAAATTGTAAAATATTTTGAGATGATGCCGGAAGAAAGTGTGCTCAGGCAATCGTACCTGCAAATGATGAAAACTTCCAATCAGGCAGAAAAAGAAAAACTTGAATCTTATTTGCGGTCACAAATTTGTGCGGGTAGTATTGATGTAAATATTATGACAAAAACAGACCGGAATAATGTCGACAAAAAAGGGATACAAATTGATAACGGATCTGATGCGGTTGCAGCATTGAGAGGATATGCAAAAAGTAACCTGAAAAATTCTTCGGTTGTTTTTTCTGCTGGTATGAATCCAAGATTATTTAATTACCTGGAAAGCTGTAAAGAATTTGAAGTAAATGAAGATGGTGGTTTTACAAAAAAAATAATTATAAAAGTTAGTGATTACCGCTCTGCATTAATCCAGGGAAAATATTTGGCCAGGAAAGGAATATGGGTAAGTGAATTCAGGATAGAATCGGGATTGAATTGCGGAGGACATGCATTCGCCACTGATGGGTATTTACTGGGGCCTATACTGGAGGAATTCAAAACAAAAAGGCAGGAGCTTATTGATACCTTATTTGAAATTTACAATGCAGCATTATTGAAAAAAAGCAATCGGAAATTTGTTTACCCGCCGCCCATGCTTTTTTCTGCGCAGGGCGGTATTGGCACCAAAGAGGAAGATGAGTTTTTACACCGCTATTATACTATTGATAGTACAGGCTGGGGAACACCGTTTTTACTGGTACCTGAAGCTACAACAGTTGATGAAGCTACATTAAAACTATTAAGCTTCGCTAAGGAGGAAGATGTGGAATTAAGCCACAATTCACCATTAGGAGTAAGGTTTTACAGTTTGAAAGGAACTAGTGGAGAAAATGAAAAATTGATGCGTATTAAGAATGGAAAGCCGGGTAGCCCCTGTACCGAAAAGCACCTGGCTTTCAATACTGAGTTTACAAAAGAACCGATTTGTACAGCTTCACACCGGTATCAAAAATATAAACTTGCACAGTTAAAATCCCTTAACCTCCCGGAACCTGAGCTTAAGAAAGAACTTCATGAAGTATTGAGTAAAGAGTGTTTATGTGTAGGACTAAGCAATGCAGCAGCTGTTAAGTATAAACAAACGTTTATCAAAAGGCTGAACGCAGTAACCGTCTGTCCGGGTCCAAACATTGCTTATTTCTCCAAAGTAGTTTCTTTGGAAACCATGATCGATCATATATATGGACGAAAGAATATTATCGAGCAAACAGACAGGCCTAATATGTTTATTAAGGAACTCAACTTATATATCGGATATCTGAGAGAACAAATGGCAGGTGTATTTCTGACAGAAGTATTTTTAAAAAAAAGAAAGTATTTTATGGATTTTTATAATAATCTCAGGGAAGGTATCAAATATTACAACTCTTTGACGGATTTGCCCGCAAACGGGAAAGATGAGTTTTATAAAGGTCTCTATAACGCCGGACAAGAGCTGGATTTGCTGTACCAATTTTATTTGCTTTCAGAAACCGGGAAAGTTGAAGACTGATTACTAACCTATGCAATATCAGGCAGGTATAATACTTGGCCGCTTAGTCTTCCGATTCATACCCAGGTCATTAAGTATTCTTAATTGGCAGGTTTTGGTAAATAAATAATAAAAGTATTAAAATACTTTTATTATTAAAAATTGTATATCTTTGCTTTCTCATTAAAACAACCGATATGCAAACAGTAGCAGAAAATATCCTCAATGTAACCTTGCTTGAACCACGTCTTAAGCACCCCACTATTTTTAACCGCTTTGATGAACTGGCTGAAGGAGATAGCCTTACCATTCATAATGATCATGATCCCAAGCCGCTCTATTACCAGATGCTGGGTGAAAGGGGAAATGTATTTACCTGGGAATACCTGGAACAGGGGCCAGAGTGGTGGAAAGTAAGGATCATCAAAAAGATCAGTAGCGAACAGGATGAGACATTAGGACAGATTGCCGCAAAAGACCTTCGTAAAGCCCAGATTTTTAAAAAATACGGATTAGATTTTTGTTGCGGCGGTAAGAAAACAGTAAAAGAGGCTTGCAAAGAAAAAGGGATTGATGTTACTAAAATTGAACAGGAATTACAGCAGGCTGATAAGCTGGCAGCCACAGCCCGTCCATTACCCTATAATGACTGGAACCTTGATTTTCTTTGCGATTATATTGTAAATACGCATCACAGTTATGTGGTGAAGAACCTGCCCGACATCAGGGCTTATGCAGATAAAGTGAACCGGGTACATGGTGGCCGTCATCCGGAACTGGGGCCTATCAACCTGCTGGTGGAAAACACTTATAATGAAATGATGAGTCATATGGTAAAGGAGGAAAAAGTTTTATTCCCTTACATCAGGGCTCTGGTAACCGCTTCTAATGGTGAGCAGCCGTTGCAGGCTTCACATTTTGGTACGGTACAAAACCCGATCAATATGATGGAGATGGAACATGAGGTAGTGGGTAATAATTTGGCAGAGATCAGAAACCTCACTAATGATTATACATTGCCGGAGGATGCCTGTGCCAGTTACAGTTTGCTATACAGGTTATTGGAAGAATTTGAGGATGATCTTCACCTGCATGTACATTTAGAAAACAATATTCTTTTTCCAAAGGCACTGAAACTGGAAAAAGACCTGGTAAAAAATAACTGATCATGAAACTTTTTTTTGTTTCTCTTGGGCTCTTGCTGATTGCCTCCTGCAATAATCAGCAATCATCGCCGGCAGCAGATGAGCATAAAGCGGCAGACCGGCATGAGCACAATTTACCGGCAGAGTCATTAAGCCTTAATAATGGGGAGAAGTGGAAGGCTGACAGCAGTACAAATAACAACGTGAAAGTAATACAGGCTACGGTTGAGCAATTTGCCGGAACTGAAAAAACACCGGAAGCCTATAAGCAACTTGGAGCAGCACTGCAGGCCGGACTCGACAAAATGATCAGTGAATGCCGGATGAAAGGTCCGGATCATGATGCCCTTCATAAATGGCTGGAGCCCCTGATCGGCCAGGTTAAAAAATTAAACGAAACTGAAAAGCCGGACGAGTCGGCTCATCAGCTTACTGCCATCTTTCAGCAACTACAGCTTTATTCTCAATTTTTTGAGTAATGACCATAAATGCTAATACAAAGATTGCAGCAGTACTGAAAGGTCATTCGGGTGCCTTAGAAGCTATCATTAGCATCAGTCCAAAATTTCAAAAACTGAGAAACCCGATTCTGCGTAAGCTGATGGCGGGAAGAACCAGCCTGGCCATGGCATCAAAAGTGGGAGGCTGCACGGTAAATGATTTTTTTGAAAAGCTCCGCCCTCTTGGTTTTATAATTGATGAATCTGTTCAATCAACTGAAATAAAAGATATGAAAGCAATGCCACAAACACTACAGGAAATTAACCCGCAACGACTGATTTCGCTGGACGTTCGCCCTATACTGGCGGCCGGGGCTGATCCATTGACGCTTATTTTAGGAAAGATAAAAGAATTGCAACCCGGACAGGTATTAGAGATTGTCAATACATTTGAACCAAGACCATTGATGGGTTTATTAAAAAGGCAGGGATTTGATTCTTATGCAGCAATTATCAATGATGATCTGGTGAAAACTTATTTCTATAAAGAAAGTGAGTCGCCAGTCAATAAGCAAAAGGAAATTGATAACAAAACAGAAGGATGGCAGGAACTGTTGGAAAAATATAATGATAAAATGAATGTGGTGGATGTACGAAACCTGGAGATGCCCAAGCCAATGATGACCATACTTGAATCTTTAGATAAGCTTGCAGATGGTAAAGCATTATTTGTCTATCACAAACGTATTCCTGTATTTTTATTACCGGAGCTGGCAGACCGGGGGCTTGATT
>CAYPBW010000011.1:0-3414 GCA_964409055.1 uncultured Chitinophaga sp.
AAATCCGTGTCAATCTTTTTAATCAGTGTCATCCGTGTTCCCTTGTATTCCACACTATCCCCCGTAGTACGGACTGATCATTACATACACCACCACCCCGGTTACAGCAACATAAAACCATACCGGCCAGGTAATGCGTACCAGTTTTTTGTGTTTGTCAAATTCACCGGTGAGTGCCCGGTAGGCAGAAAATAAAATAAACGGAAGGATGATACCCGCCAGCGGAATATGGGTACCGAGAATAATATAGTAGATCATGCGGCTGCCGCTCACGGCTGCTTTCTCCACTTCATCCACCAGCCCATCATGGTTCACATCGCCAAATCTTGTTTCACCGGCCAGCAGGTGATGACAGATATAGCTCACTAAAAAAAGAATGGAGAGTACCATCGCTGCCAGCATCAGTTGCTTATGCAGCTGGTACTTCCGGCTCTTCACTGCTACCAGCGCTGCCAGCAGCAGCACTGCCACCATGGAATTGATCACGGCATTGATGGCCGCAAAAATGTGTACGTCAAAACCAACCTGTACATCCAGCTTTACCCGGCCCAGGGCCACTACCGCCGCAAATACAATAGCAGAGAAACTAAAGATGAGCCATTTGGCTTTTTTGTCGTTCTTTTTCCAGGCAGCGTTCAGCATCATTTATTTTTTTGGCGAAGCAGGAACAGCAATAGCCCCACTCCGAATATAGCCAGCAGGAAAACAACCGCAATGAGCTGAAGTTTGCCGGCGAAGAAACTTTTTTTGTTGGGGTCCTTCTCCATCGTGAGCATCACCAGGTCGGCCGACAAATGAGAAAGCGAAACAGAATCGAGTCCGTCATAATAGCCCCGCACATGGCGGTTACTGTCTATCAGTACAAACTTATCGCTGTGTACAAAATTGGTGTCCACTCCTTCGCCGTCTATCAGTCCCAGTTTCACTTCATTCAGGGCAAAGTCATAGATCTCTTTCTTGTCGCCGGTAAGCAGCCACCATGTTTCCGGGTTTACCTGGAAACGGTCGGCCCATTTTTTCAGTTGTGGTACAGAATCCCTTTCCGGGTCCACACTCAGTGAAACAAAATGGACCAGCTTATTGGTTTTATCGCCCACTCTTTTGCCATTGTGGATGGACTCGGCCATGCGTTTCATGTTCATCGTCATGGCAGGGCAGATGGTAGGGCAACGGGTAAAAAAGAAATCAGCGATGATGATCTTTCCTTTCAGGCTGTCGAAGGTTACGGTCTTTCCTTCCTGGTTGGTGAGTGTAAGGTTCTTCACTTTATGCCAGACAGTATCTTCCATCCGCTTGCCTTTTTTGGTTACCGTAAGCACCGTATCGGGCAGGTAATGGCGGGGCATCTTTACATCCCTTTCGCTTTTTTGCTTGACAATAAAGTAGGCAACGAGCGGCAGCAGCAGGGCCAGCAGTATTCCGTATAAGGCCGTTTTATTCACTTTGTCTTTTTAAAAATTAAAAACCATTAAACCGTCCGTTAATAACAGGCAGCCGGTTTAATGGTTTTGGTATACTAAAGTATATCTGTTACTCTTTTCCGCTTTTCTCTGCCGGTTTCACCTCATGGGTCTTGTCGTCTGCTTTATTATGTTTGGCAGGCATTGTTTTTTCTTTGAAATGAGGATCATACTTATTCCGCAGGTTCTTGTACGAATTTCCATCCCAAAGAAATGCAGCAATGAACCAGATGAAGAGCAGCAGCGGCACTACGATGGTCATGATCATATTCCTGATCTCATCACCGAGGTGCATAAAAATAGATACGATGTAATATGCTTTGGCTAATGTAAGGATACAAACCATGCCTTTGAACATCAGGATGAGCAGTTCATTCGGGCTTTCTCCTTTATGAATGTTGTAGATCATCAACCCTATAGCCAGTTCTATTATAGTGATCACGGAAAGAAGAATAGTTGTCTTTCTTACTTTCTTTTTAAATGTGGCATCATCTGCGTGATGATGGTAGGTTACTTCTTCAAATGCCGGATGTTGCATAACGATAATAAATTACAAATTACAAATATCAAATTTCAGGGTTGCCTAACTATTGAAACCACTATATCAAATAGAAGCAAAGGAATACGAATACCCATACCAGGTCTACAAAGTGCCAGTACAAACCAGCCTTCTCAATCATCAGGTAATGACCCCTTCTTTCAAATATTCCTTTTTGTGTCATGATCAGCATGATGATGTTGATGATAACACCGGAGAATACGTGGAAGCCATGGAAACCGGTGATACCAAAGAAGTATCCGCCGAAGGCTACGGGTCCGGGTGTTCTTACATGATGGCCATTATGGGTGACCCCTTCTGCAATCGGTCCCCAGGGATTATGGCTCATGTTCTGTCCCCACAGTTCAATTTTACCATCTACCAGCACTGCATGTTCGGCGGTGATCAGGTGATGCCATTCCCATGCCTGGCAGCCTAAGAACGCAATACCGCCCACGATGGTCCATGCCAGCCACTTGATCACACCTTGCTTGTCACCTTTATGCCCTGCATGCACGGCCAGTACCATGGTCACCGAGCTGATGATCAGGATAAAGGTCATTACACTCACAAAGGCCAGCGGCAGGTTAGCATGACCAGCTCCGGGAAACGCATTGAACACTACGTTCGGATCGGGCCAGAAGTTCTGGCTGAAACGGATAGTCCCGTAGGATATCAGGAAAGCGCCGAACGTAAATGCGTCGCTCATGAGGAAGTACCACATCATCAGTTTACCATACTCGAGGTTGAAGGGGCTTTTACCGCCGCTCCACCACTTGGTCTGATGTGCTGTTGCTTGTGTCGCCATGTCAGTTGTCTGATTTTACTTGATTCAATTATTTACTTTATTCTCTATTTGCTTCCGATGAAAAGAAAGAATACCAGCAGGTAGATCCACAGGAGGTCTACAAAATGCCAGTAGGTTGCTGCTACTTCCACCGGAACAGCGCTGTACAATTTTACTTTTCCCAAAAAGGCTTTGATGAACATTACCAGCAGCACTACCACCCCGCCTATCACATGAATGGCATGCAAGCCGAAGATCACATAGAGGAACTGGCCTGCGCCGGCTCCTTTGAAAGTGATTTGCTGCCGCCACAGCTCCTGGAAACCCAGCCACTGGCAAACCACGAAGGCAATGCCCAGCAGCAGGGTGACACCGATCAGTGAGCGGTATTTGCTCATCTCCCTTTGTTTAAAAGAACGTAATGCCATCTGCAGTGTCAAACTGCTCAGCACCATCACTACGGTGGAAATCCAGAATATCTGCGGAACAGAAACCGGTTTCCAGTTGGTCTGGTTGCTTTTAACGATGTAAGCACTCGTCAGACCGGCAAACATCATAATGATACTGCCTATGGCCACCCACAAGGTAAACTTGTGCGGATGTAATTTTTTTCGTTGTTGTGTACTCAC
>CAYPBW010000011.1:3514-34992 GCA_964409055.1 uncultured Chitinophaga sp.
CCACCCACAAGGTAAACTTGTGCGGATGTAATTTTTTTCGTTGTTGTGTACTCACAATATCCATCTCTCTTTTTTATTAACTCTTACTCAGTAACATCGCCAGCATTACTACCGGCAAGTACAAATAACTGCCAAACATTACTTTTCTTGCCGACCCCACATCCATTTTCCTGTACAGCGTCACACATCTTCCGATCATGAACAGGTTGGACAATGTGATCAATGCCAGGCTGATCTTGCCCATGAGATCATTGTAACTGCACATACCCGTATAAAACGGCGCCAGCGAAACAGGCACCAGCAGCAACGAGTAAATGATCGTTTGCAATGCCGTAAACTTTGTTGGTCCTTCATCAGCCGGTAATAACTTAAAGCCTACCGATGAATAGTCTTTGTGTGCCACCCAGGCAATAGCCCAGAAATGCGGGAACTGCCAAAAGAACTGGAAGGCAAACAAGACCCAGCCGCCAATACCCAGGTTATTATCTCCGGCTGCCCAGCCAATCAAACAGGGCAAAGCACCGGGGACCGCACCCATCAACACCGCAATTGAATTTACTTTCTTCAACGGCGTATAGATGAATGCATAGAGAAACAAACTGAATGCAGCCAGCCCTGCGGATAACCAGTTGAACCAGTTACCCAGGATGAAGACCCCCAGCGCACCGGTGATGATGGCAAAGGCCCATCCTTCATTTACCGATAAACGGCCGGAAGCAATGGGACGTTTTGCCGTCCGTTTCATCTGTGCATCCGTGTCTTTCTCTACTACCTGGTTGATGGCATTGGCACTGCCTGTAACCAGCAACCCACCTGCAAAGAGCAACAGTATCATTTTCCAGAAACTCACATAACTCTCCGATCCTTTCGTCAGTGCAAAACTCATCACACTGCTGAACACCACCATGATACTCAGCGAAGGTTTTATGAGCAACAAATAATCTTTGACCTTCTTCATTTCGCCTTCGCTATATTTTCAAAAAAACTTCTTTCCAACTTTAGCGCACCAGCACTAATTACCTTACCGGTAATTAATGACCCTTGCTCTCATTTTCCCCGATCGGTTCTGTCTGGGGGATGAACTCTCTTCCGTCTTTACCATAATCATATGGCCAGCGGTGTACTTCCGGAATCTCTCCTTCCCAGTTGCCATGACCCGGTTTAATCGGTGTTGTCCATTCCAGTGTATTGGCGCCCCATGGGTTTTGTTTGGTTACTTTTCTTCCTTTGAAAATAGAATAGAAGAAGTTGAACACAAACATCAGCTGAACAGCAAATACGATGATAGAAACAACCGTGATCATTTTATCCAATTCACCAAACTGGTTGAAAGAAACCCAGCCTTTTTTATCGAGGTAACGGCGGGGAATACCTGCCAGTCCCTGGTAGTGCATCGGCCAGAAGATCAGGTAAGCACCGATCATGGTTACCCAGAAATGGATATAACCTAATGTATTGTTCAGGTAGCGGCCAAACATTTTCGGGAACCAGTGATACACACCGGCAAACATGCCAAAGAAAGAGGCCACACCCATTACAATGTGGAAGTGTGCCACCACAAACATGGTATCGTGCAGGTGAATATCAATCGTTGAGTTACCGAGGAAGATACCTGTCAAACCACCGGAGATAAACAAGCTCACAAAACCGATCGCAAACAAGGTAGCCGGAGTGAACCGTATATTACCTCTCCACAAAGTGGTGAGCCAGTTAAATACTTTGATGGCGGATGGTACCGCAATCAACAGTGTTAGCAACACGAATACTGAACCGAGGAACGGATTCAACCCGGTTACAAACATGTGGTGTGCCCATACCAGGAAGGCGAGGATACAGATGGCGAACAAAGAGCCCAGCATGGCCATGTAGCCGAAGATGGGTTTTCTTGAGTTCACCGAGAGTATCTCTGACACCATACCCATGGCAGGTAATAAGATGATATATACTTCGGGGTGGCCGAGGAACCAGAACAGGTGCTGGTACAAGATGGCGCTACCTCCTTCATTCGGTAATATTTCACCGTTAATCACAATATCACTCAGGTAGAAACTGGTACCGAGATTACGGTCGAACAGCAGCAGGATGGCACCTGAGAGCAATACCGGGAATGACAACACACCCAATACAGCAGTGAAGAACATCGCCCACATGGTAAGCGGCATCCTGGTCATGCTCATGCCTTTTGTCCGCATGTTCAAAATGGTAGAGATATAGTTCAGGCCACCCAGCAATGATGATACAATAAACAACGCCATACTGATCAGCCACAGGTCGGTTCCGATCTTCTGACCTTCGCCGGCCTGGCGCAATGCACTCAGCGGGGGATACATGGTCCATCCGCCTGAAGCAGGACCTGTATGTACAAATATGGAAGATAACATGACCACACTGGCGAGGAAGAAGAACCAGTAGGAAAGCATGTTCAGGAACGGAGAAGCCATATCCCTTGCACCAATTTGCAGGGGAATAAGCAGGTTGGCGAATGTACCGCTCAATCCGGCCGTCAATACAAAGAATACCAGCACGGTACCGTGAATGGTCACCAGCCCGTAGTAAAACTCAGGCTGTATCTGCCCGCCTTTTGCCCAGTTACCGAAAACGGTTTCCAGGATCGGGAAGGTCTGGTCGGGATAACCGAGCTGCAAACGGAACAGTACCGAAAACAAACCACCGATGATGGCCCAAACGATACCGGTAATCAAAAACTGTTTACCGATGGTTTTATGGTCCATGCTGAAGATGTACTTCGAAACAAATGATTCCTTGTGATGATGAACACCATGTTCATCGTGGTGTACCGCAGGTGCGATAACGGCTCCGGACTGTGCATTCGTTACTTCACTCATAGTCTTTTATTTTTCAGCAGATGCTGTTTGCTTTATTTAGTTTCTTGTTTTGATATTGGTTACAGAAGCTGCAGCAGGTGCTTTGGCTGTTGCAGTATCTTTCTTTGCAGCAGGATCTTTGTCCGGGTTTGCCACCAGGTATTGTGGTTTTTTACCGGCCAGCCATGCATCAAACTCTTCCTGCGTTTCTACTACAATCGTTCCTCTCATACTCCAGTGACCCTTACCGCACATCTGGTCGCAGGAAATCTCGTAAACAAAATCAGGGTTGCCTGTTTTCTCTTTCATTTGCTTGGTAGTGTACTTTGGTGTGAACCACATAGTAGTGGGTGTACCGGGTACTGCATCCATCTTCATACGGAAATGTGCCAGTCCCACATCATGAATTACATCTTTGGCACCTATCACCAGTTTTACAGGCTTATTTACCACCAGGTGCATTTCCTGTTCTACGAAAACATCATCGTAGTTGGCAGGATCATCCCACAACTGACCGGCAGGATTGTTATTTTCCGGGCTTACATTCTTGAAATATTTCTTACCTAAAATTCCGTCCTTTCCGGGGTAACGGAATTCCCAGCCGAACTGCTTACCCACTACTTCTACCTGCATAGCATCTTTGGGTGCATCACCGGTGATCTTGAACCAGTAGAAAATACCAAAGCCTACAAGGATAGTAAGGGTAATGGCAGGAATAGCCGTCCAGATCAGCTCCAGTTTGTTGTTGTGCGGATAG
The DNA here is from genome assembly GCA_964409055.1 of uncultured Chitinophaga sp. Taxonomy (GTDB): domain Bacteria; phylum Bacteroidota; class Bacteroidia; order Chitinophagales; family Chitinophagaceae; genus JJ008. The sequence continues at coordinate 7,097 of CAYPBW010000011.1, forward strand.
AAAAACGCTTTACGCTTATCGGATTCCTGGTATTTATAAGAGAACCAGAAAAGAGCAATCTGTGTAATAACAAAAACTATGAAGGTGATGGCAAGGGTGATGTAGAGCATCCTGTCTACCAGCACACCATGATCAGATGCAGGCTCACCTAGAATCTTGCCTTTTAATCTTTCGTTGCAATAATACACACCAATCAGCCCCACTACCAGGAAGGCCAGCAACAGGAAAGCGTTGATCTTGTTGCTTTGTTTTCGGGACCTTTCTTCGCCACGCAAAACTGCTACATATTCGCTGGCCTTGGCTATCTGGAAAGTGATCAGAAAGCCGAGCACTAAAATGGCAACGATGAAAAATGTCTGCATAAGTTTTAGATCTAAATGCTAAATAATAAAATGTTATTACAGGTTATATACTTTGTTCTCAGAACTATGTATGATGGATCAAACTTTCTTTCACAAAAGGATGGTTTTTGGCCAGCAGCGGCGCTTTGCTCAATGCCCTGCCGGTTACAAACATGATCAGTCCGACAAAACCTAAAGCCACACCAAAATCATACAACAACATCGGCACATGGTCCGGAGAAGGGCCCGGGAACACCATCTGGAAGAAATCGAGCCAGTGACCAAAAATGATCAGCAGCGACATGAAAGTGATGGTGCCGTAATTTCTCTTGGCCCCTCTCTTCATCAATAATAACAACGGAGCCAGAAAATTGATTATAAACATCAGCCAGAAAATTCCGCTATAAATACCCTGTGCCCTTGGTTTGAAATACGTTGTTTCTTCCGGAATGTTGGCGTACCAGATCAGCATGAACTGGGAGAACCACAGGTAGGTCCAGAAGATGGAGAAGGCAAACATGAATTTACCGAGGTCATGCAGGTGCTCTTCGTTGGTGTATTCCAGGTAACCACTGTTCTTCAGGTACACCACAAAGAGGGCTATCAATGCCACACCGGCCACAAATGAGCTGGCAAAAGTGTACCAGCTGTACATGGTGCTGTACCAGTGTGCATCAATGCTCATCAGCCATAACCAGGGAATTGAAGACATCACCGTAAGAGCAAATACCACAATGTAAATGGCTGCCCAAACGGTATTGTTCCAGATATATTTCTTTCCTTCTTCTCTTGTAGCCAGCGGCTTTTCATCCAGGCTGCGGGAGAGTTGTCTCATCTTCCAGCCCAATACGGACCAGGCCACGACGGTGAAAACAGTCATGAAGGCAAAGAAGCCTTTATTCAAAAATCCTTTTTTGAAATTGAGGATCTTATCATGCTTTACATGTTCTGCATCAGTCCAGTGATAGATCGTATGATTATCGCTGAAACAAATGGCCAGCAGGATAGCGGCGCTGATGACGCCAATAACAGGAACCACCGCTGAGATAGCTTCCGGTACACGGCGGAATGCCATTTGCCAGCCGCCCCATGCCAGGGTGGTGGCACAGATAAAGAACATCGATGCATTTACCACCAGCAGGAAATAAACGCTGTTGTGCAGCAGCGATGCCCAGAAACGGGCCTGCTTATGTGCATCATCTTTTGCCCCATGTGTAACGTACAAACCAATAATGGCCAGCACACCGATCACCATCAGTGCAATGGCTATACTGTTGTATCTCTTCGGTACGATAAATTTTTCCTTTATTGACATCAGTGTTCGTTTATAGTTGCTTTCAAATAATTATCAATTACTTCTTTGCTGTGCTATCCTTTGCAGGCGCAGGCGGCGCTGTGGCAGTCCCTGTTGCAGGTGCCGGTGCTGCTGCCGCTTGTTTTTCCTTGATATAGTGAACAATCATCCAGCGCTGTTTGGTACTCAGCTGTGAAGCATGGCCACCCATTGAATTCCGTCCATAGGTGATCGAATGGAACATGGTTCCCTCTGTCATGGCTGTGTACTTGGCATCGCCTACCAATGTTGCCGGTTTATTCGGGAAAGGACCGTCGCCACCTTTATAGAGAGGGCCATTGCCATCCAGTTTTTCACCATGGCATATACCGCAGTTCACCAGGTAAAGGCGGGCTGCTTCCATATAGTCGCCTGCTTCCAGTTTCGGCAACGGATTTTTTACATTGACTGAGTTGGCATAGCCGGCAGAATCATTCTTGTAAGGATATACCCAGTTCATGTCACCCTTGGCCAGGGTGCCGGCTACCGGCTGCCCGGTATAATGAATACCTTTTTGCTGCAGGTTTTCGGTAGAAGCATATGTTTCATATGCCCGGCTGTAAGCCATATCCGGCATATAGGCACGGCCGGGGCTGCGTCTTACTTTATTGCAGCTTACCATCGCCACTGCAACAACTGCCAGTATTGTAATGATCCCAAATTTTTTCATCATCTGTTGATTATAGAATGATTAATGAACGGCTTCTTCTGTTTTATTTCTCTCAAATCTTTTTCCATCCCTGTCGTAACGGCCCAGCCACCAGCCGGTTTCTTTGTACTGTACCTGCACTTCTTTAGCGCCCAGTTCCTTTAAAAACTTCATAGCCTCTTCGTCATTGGTTTTAGGGGTACACTCCAATGCCATTACAAACGTATCATCCGTAGAACGGGGGTTAAAGTGGTCTTTCTTTACAAAAGGAGCCAGCTGGCAGAGATAGCAGAATGTCAGTACCATGCCCACAGCTGCGAACAATACCGTCAATTCGAAAGTGATAGGAATCCATGCCGGTAATGCGAAGAAAGGCTTACCGCCAAAGTTGATCGGCCAGTCCATGGTTAAAGCCCAGGTAATAAAGCCCACTGCTGTAGCCGTACCGGTGATACCGTAGATAAAACCGGCCGTATGCAGGCTGGTATCACGAAGGCCCATGGCATGGTCCAGACCATGAATGGGAAACGGTGTATACACATCGTGCAGCTTATAACCGGCACGGCGTACTTTCTTTACGGCAGGAAACAGCACTGCTTCATCATAGAAATTTCCTGTTACAAATTTTTTTACAGCCATTTTATTTCAGTTCAGAGTGATAGTTTTTTTTCAATTATGCGCCATGATCATGACCATGCTTATGTCCGAATTCTTCTGTTGATTCATGTTCCAGTTCATCCATTTTCTCTTTGTAGGTATGTCCGCTTCTCTTCAATATATGTTTGATCTCAGCGATTGCAATAACCGGGAAGAATTTGGAGAACAGGAAGTAACAGGTAAAGAATAAACCAAAGGTTCCGAGATAGAATCCTACCTCCCAGATCGTTGGTGTATAATAAGTACTCCATGCACTGGGCAGGTAATCACGATAAACAGAAGTTACGATGATCACAAAGCGTTCGAACCACATACCAATATTTACCAGGATTGACATGAAGAAGGTTACAAACAGGTTCCTTCTCATTTTTCTGAACCAGAAGATCTGCGGAGACAGTACGTTACATCCCATCATCAGCCAGTAGCTCCAGCCATAAGGGCTGTTCAGGTTCAGCCTGTTTTCAAAGAAGGCAAAGTTTTCATACTCTACCGCAGAGTACCAGGCCATGAACAATTCAGTGAGGTAAGCAATACCCACAATAGAACCGGTCAATACAATTACCTTGTTCATTACCTCAATATGCTCGATGGTAATATAGTCTTCCAGCGCCAATACTTTTCTTGTCACCACCAGCAGGGTTTGCACCATGGCAAAACCGGAGAAGATGGCACCCGCCACGAAGTAAGGCGGGAAGATGGTAGTATGCCAGCCGGGAACTACTGAAGTGGCGAAGTCGAATGATACGATGGTGTGTACTGACAATACCAGCGGTGTACTTAAACCGGCGAGTACCAGTGACAAGGCTTCATGACGCTGCCAGTGCTTGGTGCTGCCTGTCCAGCCGAATGCCGCCACACCATAAAACATTTTTGCCCATTTCTTTTTAGCCCTGTCACGCAGTGTAGCCAGGTCGGGAATCAAACCGGAATACCAGAACAATAAAGAAACGGTGAAATAAGTAGAGATCGCAAATACGTCCCACAGAAGTGGTGAGTTAAAGTTCACCCACAAAGGACCCCTGGTGTTGGGGTAAGGCAATACGAAGAAGGCGTTCCATACACGACCCATGTGCCAGATCGGGAACTGGCCGGCACACATTACCGCAAAGATGGTCATCGCTTCTGCCGCACGGTTTACACCGGTTCTCCATCCCTGGCGGAACAATAAAAGGATCGCAGAGATCAGGGTTCCGGCGTGACCAATACCCACCCACCATACGAAGTTGGTGATATCCCACCCCCAACCTACTGTTTTGTTGAGGTTCCACTGGCCGGTACCGTATATCACTTCGATGGTTACGGATATAATACCGAAAATGAGTAACGCTACTGATATCAGAAAACCAATCCACCATAGCCTTGAAGGTTTGGCTTCTACCGGGCGGCAAATGTCTTCCGTTACCTGGTGATAATCTTTTTCTCCTTCTACCAGTGGCGGTCTTACCTGTGATTCGTATCTGAGTAATGCCATATTATTTGAGCTTTTAGCTATTAGCCCTAAGCTGTTAGCTTTTTATAGTTAGTCAATTTTCCTTTATCAATGTTGTCCCTGTTCCATTGTTGAACCGGTCGGCACTTTGGAAGTGCTGTCGGCCGGGTGTGCTTCTTTTCCATGTCCGCCTTCCTCATGGCTTTCCGCTGCATGATCTCCGCCCCAATGCGCATCGATTTCCTCTGTGTTGCGGATCTTGGCCATGTAGGTTACGTTGGGAAGCACATGCAATTGTTCGAGTACATGATAGCTGCGCTGCTTGTTCTCTTCTCTTACTTTAGCTACAGTACTGTTTTTATCAACTGCATTTCCAAATACAATCGCATTGGTAGGACAAGCAGTCTGGCAGGCAGTTTTTACATCATCGCCGCCGAGCACCCTGTTTTCTTTTTTCGCATCCAGCTTGGCTGCCTGAATCTTCTGTACGCAGAAGGAACATTTCTCGATCACACCTCTTGAACGAACGGTTACATCCGGGTTCAACACCATTCTTGTCAGGTCATCGTTCATCTGCTCGATCACACTATCCAGTTTACCTACCAGTTGCTGGTCGCGGTTGTTGGGGAAGCTGTCGGCACCGGTATAATCGGCCCAGTTGAAACGACGGACTTTATAAGGACAGTTGTTGGCACAATACCTTGTACCGATACAACGGTTATACGTCATCTGGTTGATACCTTCCTGGCTGTGGTTAGTAGCGGCAACCGGGCAAACGTTCTCACAAGGAGCATTGTCGCAGTGCTGGCACATCATCGGCTGGAATACCACGCCTTTCAGGTTATCCGGATCTTTTTCATCAGAGATGAAGTAGCGGTCGATACGCAGCCAGTGCATATCGTGGTAACGCAATACTTCCCTTTTACCAACCACGGGAACATTATTCTCAGCATGGCAGGAAACAATACAAGCGCCGCAACCGTTGCAGGCATTCATATCAATGCTCATGCCCCAGTGTATTTCATGCTGCCTTGTATTTGGATCGGGATAAAGTGTGGCATTGCTGCGATAACTGCCATTTGAATTCTTGTAAAAAGCATCCTGCAAATGCTTGCTGTAAGCAACAATCACATTAGGGTCCTTCTTATAAGAAGCCAGTGTTGTTTCCCTTACTACTTCCTGGCGGTTTTCGTAAGAGTTATGTTTTTGCGTTTGGGCAATTTTGTATTTTTTCTTCAGGTTGGTGGCAGTAACTCCGGTTGCCACATAATCAACCGACTTCCCATTGAATGTTGTAAACGGATAAGCGTTTTTACCAACACCTGCAGCAGCCACACCTAATGTATCTGCCCTGCCATACCCCACTGCTACAGCAATGGTATCAGCATTCATACCGGGTATAACCAGTACAGGCAGTTCCACTTTATTTTTTCCAACGGTAATTTCTATCACCGGTTTTTCGGGATAGTATTCATAATCCATGTCTACTTTAATGCCCAATTCCTTCGCCTTTGGCAAAGAAATCAGTGCATAGTTGTCCCAGGTAGCTTTAGATACAGGATCAGGTAACTCCTGCAGCCAGGGGTTGCCGGATTGAGCACCTGTACCCATCGAAACTTTCTGGTAAACCACCACTTCTGTGCCCGTTGCTTTCTTGTAACCGGCAATTTCAGCAGCGGCGGCGGCTACAGCACCACCATTATAAGAACCAGCAGAAGGCGCAGCAGGTGCATCTTCTTTCACGCCGTTTTGTAATGCGGTGTTGAAGGCTTCCTCGGATCCGAGTTTGCCAACCCAATATGCTTTGAAATAATCTTCGTAATCCTGTGTGCTGCCGCTCCATCTCAGCAAAGAGGTCTGGTAAGGGCGGGTTTTGAACAGGGGATATATAGTGGGCTGCTGGAAGGCAATGATGCCTGTTTTAGGTTCAGCATCTCCCCAGCTTTCGAGGTAATTATGATTGGGAAGCACATATTCGCAAAGCGAAGTGGTTTCATCCATTTTTTCATTGAAAGAAACCGTCACTTTCACTTTCTTTAGTGCTGCTTTGAATTTATCGGCATCATGCCAAGTATATGCCGGGTTAGCACCGTGGATCATCAGTGTGCCCACTGTACCGGCTTCCATATCTGCTACCAGTTGTGCAAATTCGCTATCGATACCCTGGCGGTAATTCACCGGCTTGCTCCAGTCAATTGTTTTGCCATAGGCCCCGATGGTATTGTTGATGGCGTTAACCAATACCTGTACTTCTGTATCGTTGCTGCCACATACTACCAGTGCTTCACCGTTGGCAGCTTTGAGGTCAGCCGCTGCTTTTTCGATACCGGCTTTCAGCTTGGCATCTGTAACAGAGGAGCTAACACCGCTTACGCCTACTGCGGCAGCCAGTGCAGCGACTACAGCGCCTGTTTCGGAAGGACGGTGTGTAAAGCGTTCATCTGCATTGGAACCAGTCATGCTGAGATGCCCTTCAAAATGATAATGCTTGCTCATTACCGGGTTCTTCTCATCAATGCGACGGCCTTTTGCATATCCTTTGGCAAATTCTACCGGGCTGAGCCATGTACCGAGAAAATCAGCGCCGATGCCTACGATTACTTTGGCTGCGCCAAAATCATAAGAAGGTATTTTTCTGCCAAACCCTGAAGCCTCGTTGGCCAGCAGCATACCGCTGTAAGAAACAGCGTCGTACTGCACATGCTTCAGGTTCGGGAATTTGGCAATAATTTCTTTTGTAGAAGGAGAAACAACAGTAGAAGTCAGCAATACGGTGGTTCCGCCTGCGGCTTTCATCGCATCTCCCACCATTTTATCAAACTGCTCAAATGTGGGGACTTCTTCAAATTTCGCTTCACCATCTGCACCACCGGCTACCCTGTGCTGCGGGTATTTCAGGCGGTACATATCATAGAGGTCCAAAACAGAGGCTTGTGCCCGGGCAGAAGTACCACCGGTAGCATAGCTGCTTCCTTCCAGTACATTGCCTTCAATTTTGATCGGGCGGCCGTCTCTTACTTTGGCTACCACCGGCACCACATCTCCTTCCTGTACATAAGTGGTGGCATAATATTTAGCCACACCCGGAACAAGGTTTTCTGGTTTGTTGGCATAAGGAATTGCCTTGCGAACCGGCACTTTACAGCTTGCCGCTAATGTAGCAGCAGCCGTGCTGAAGCCCAGGTATTTTAAAAAATCTCTGCGGGGAGCTTTGGCATCTATCAGTCCCTTGTCATCAAAACCTTCAAACGGAAGTTCTTCTTTGAACTCGTCCTGAGTGAGTTTTTTGAAATTTTCCGGATCATTCACTTCTCCGAAGCTTTGCCAGTACTTGTTTTGGCTCATTATAATCAATTTGAAAATTTATCAATTTGAAAATTTGAAAATGAATCCTGCCTGCTCATTAACTTCCCGACACATTTTCAACTTTACTCATCTTAGTAGTGACATTTCTGACATTCCAGGCCACCGATATCGCTTACGGTTACACTGTCCATTTTACCGGCTTTAATGTCATTATGAAACTTCTCATAAATGCTGTAGAATTTATTGCCCTTGCCTTCGGTGTAATTGAAGTCAACCTTGGTTTCTCGGTGACAATTTACACACCAGCCCATGCTCAGGTCTGAAACCTGCTTTACTTCGTCCATGGCTGTGATTTCTCCGTGGCAGCTCTGGCACTGCACCTTACCAGCCCTGATATGCTGAGAATGGTTGAAATAAACATGGTCAGGCAGGTTGTGGATCTTTACCCATTCGATGGGCTTTTTGATCATGGAAGGATCCCATTTTGAGGCATTATTGGGATCAAATCCCGCATAGGCATATAATTTCTGGATTTCAGCAGTACCATTGATTTCCTTACCGCTTTCATCGTAGAGTTTGGGTCCTTTTTCATAAGTCTGTATGGCCTTGTGACAGTTCATACACACATTCACCGAAGGAATAGCGGCATGCTTGCTGTCCCATGCCGAACCGTGGCAGTACAAACAGCTGATCTGGTTAATACCGGCATGTACTTTATGAGAGTAATAAATAGGCTGCTCAGGCTGGTAGTCTTTCTGGCGACCCAGGCCGATAGCGCCTTTGGCTACCAGGTATCCACCTATAACAAAGAACACCAGGGCCAGTACAGCTATATAGGCTTTATTGCGATAGAAAGGAACCGGTTCGGGGCGGATGATACCTTCTGCATCATCGCTCATTTTCTTCAGGTTGCTGTTCACCTGCATTAGGATCAGGGCAATAACAGCGAGGATCAGGGAGATGATTCCGAAAATGATGGCATTATTACTGGTAGGAGCCGGCTCGCCAACAGGTCCGGCTTTGGGTGCTTTTGATTTAGCCACCTCATCATTTACATAAGCCACAATATTATCTACATCGGCGAGGGTTACATCGGCAAAGCCAGTCATCATAGAGCCGTACTTGGCTTTCAGGCCCTGGGTATAAGGGTCGTTTGCCATGTAAGCGGCCGGGTTGTTGATCCATTTCAGCAACTCATTATGGTCTGCCCATTTACCTCTTTCTTCCATACCCATCAGGGCAGGTCCTGTACCGTCTTTAAATACGTTATGACAGGCAGCACATTTTCCTAAAAAAACGGCTTTACCTGCTGCAGGGTCACCTGCTGCATAACTATTATTGACTACAGAAAAAACAAAAAAAGAAAAGCAGAATACTATCAGTCGCCGGCCGATTGGTTTACTAGGAATCATAGACACAATTGATTCTGAAAAAATGTGGATAAAAACCGATAAACAGCCGCAAAAGTAAGTCAGGAACACTATAAAAGTTCATCTGGTTTAACTTTTTTTTGATCCGCTACCAGCCTGCATTTCAGCCGATTTAAGGGGTTTCTTCTAAGGTGCCTAAAGTTGTTTGTCACAACGAGGTCAACTTTCCTCCGGGCTTCAACATATGTGAAAATTTGAGACAGATCAAGCACATAAAAAACAAAAGAATGACGGAGTGGCTCCTGCATCCTGGCTGTTTTTTCCGCAATTTTGCGGCTCACCAACCGGCACGGGTCTTTTTTATGGTTTTATCGGGTAACTATGTTTGAGAAGCTCCAGAAAAAATGGAAAGTAAACGGGCTGCAACTGGCCCTCATCCTTTGCACCTTCGCTATAGGCGGCAGCGCCACCGGTTTTGTGGGCAAAAAGATCATGAATGTGCTGCAGATACAGCAGGACTGGCTCTGGGCTGTTGTTTATATACTGCTTATTACGATCATATGGCCGATGGCTGTACTCATAGTGAGTATTCCTTTCGGGCAGTTTCGCTTCTTTACCAATTATATCCGCAAACTGGGCAGCAAGCTGGGACTGGTAAAGACACCCGCCGCCCCGGGAGTGACCGAGCCGGTGCATATTGCTTTATTTGCCTCCGGCAGCGGCTCCAATGCCCAAAAGATCATTGACCGGTTCCGGAAAAATCCGCTGGTTAAAGTAGTGCTGGTTGTATGTAATAACCCAAAGGCCGGCGTAATGGAGATTGCCCGCAAAGAACAGATTCCGGTATTATTAATTGAAAAAGAACGTTTCCTCCATGGTGATGCCTACCTGCATGAACTGATTGAAAAAAGAACCGATCTCATTGTACTGGCAGGTTTTCTCTTGAAAATTCCGCCAACGCTTGTCAATGCTTACCGTGATCATATTATTAATATACACCCGGCCTTATTGCCCAAGTACGGAGGCAAAGGAATGTACGGGCAAAGGGTTCACCAGGCCGTGATCGATAACAGGGAAAAAGAATCTGGCATCACTATTCATTATGTAGATGAGGTATATGATAACGGGAAGATCATTTTCCGGGCCAGTTGTGCTGTCCAGGAAAATGACACCGCTGTTTCACTGTCTAAGCGGGTGCAGGCACTGGAGCATGAGCATTATCCCCGGGTCATTGAAACGCTGATCAATCAATTTCAATAGTATCTTTCTCTTTCTTTTAAAATCAGCCACCATGAAAAAGATCATTCTTATTTCATCTCTCCTTATTTTTCATGTAACCAGTTTTGCACAACAACCTGTTGTTGCCACATCCAAAGCAACGGTGCTCACCCCGGCAAAACCGGAAGCAGCCGGTTTTTCGGCAGAAAGGCTTCAGCGTATTGATGAGAACATCCACCAATGGCTGGAAGACGGCAGGCTTAACGGCGGCGTAGCGCTGATCATCAGAAACGGAAAAATCGTTTATCATAAAGCGTTTGGATTTGATGACCCGGAAAAAACGAAACCCATCCGCACAGATAATATTTACCGTATCGCTTCGCAGACAAAGGCTGTTACCAGTGCAGCCATTATGATGTTATATGAAGAAGGAAAGTTTCTATTGGATGATCCCGTCAGCCGTTACATTCCTGAATTTGCCAAACAGCAGGTGCTGGACAAATTCAATGCGGCTGATACTACTTATACCACCGTACCAGCCAAGTCAGAAGTTACGATTCGCCAGTTGCTAACCCATACTTCCGGTATCAGTTACCCGCAGATAGGTACCAAAGAAGCCAATGCTATTTATGCAAAAGCTCATTTAATGGCAGGTATTGGTGTGAACAACAGCCGTTCTCTCGCAGCCGATGTAAAAACCATCGCCAAACTGCCGCTCATGCACCAGCCGGGTGAAAAATTCACCTATGGTTTTAATACTGATATACTGGGCTACCTGGTAGAATATTTTTCAGGCATGAGCCTGGATGGTTTTTTCCGAAAAAGAATTTTTGAACCGCTCGGTATGAACGATACTTATTTTTACCTGCCTGCTGCCAAACATAGCCGGCTGGTGAATTTGTATGTTGAAAAAGACAAGCGACTCGAAAAGCCGGGAGCCATGGTTGATTTCAACGGCGAGATCAATACAGATTATCCGAAAATGCAAAACAGTTATTACTCCGGCGGCGGTGGTCTATCTTCTACAGCAAAGGACTATGCTGTTTTTCTGCAAATGCTGCTGAATGGCGGCACTTACAATGGGAAGCGGTTACTGTCACGACATACAGTGCGGATGATGACGATGAACCAGATCGGAGAGGTCAGCAGGGGGGTCAATAAGTTCGGGCTGGGTTTTGGTATTACTACTGAAAAGGGCAGCTCCTTGTTACCTACGCCGGAAGGTGTATATGAATGGGGCGGCGCTTTTGCCACCACTTACTGGGCTGATCCGAAGGAAAAACTGATTGGCATATTTTACCGCCAGTTATGGAGATCCACCTTCGGCGAAACAGCCAATAAGTTTAAGGTGCTGGTGTATTCCGCTTTAAATGACTGATTCCCGTTTTATCATTGATTTAGCACTTTCTTTTGTTACTTGCCGCCTTATTGGTTGAACCGTTGATCAGTTAACAGGTTAACCCGCAACCCTAAACACTGTTGAGACCCTTATTATATATACTCGCCATTTCGTTACTGCTATGTTCATCAGCTGCGGGGCAGTTTTACAAAATCAGGGGGACTGTGTATGACAGCTCCCGCAATTATCCCATCGAACTGGTGAGTGTGCTGAGTACTTCAGGTACCGGTACCGTGACCAACTCCGAAGGATATTACGAGATAGAAGTGCAGGAAAAGGATTCCATCTGGTTCAGCTACCTGAACAAGCCTACCATGAAATTCCCGGTACTGAAGATCATCAACCCGATGGCCTTTGATATTTCCATACAGGTGAATATACCGGTGCTGAGAGAAGTAAAAATCAAGCCCAGGATATACAAACAGGACTCCATGCAGAACAGGCTGGACTATGCTAAAATTTTCAATTACCAGAAACCGAAACTGAAAACCGTAACACCGCAGTATGGGGCCGGTGCAGGTTTTGACCTGAATGAACTCATCAATATGTTTCGGACCAAGCGAAACAGGAGTATTGCCGCTTTCCAGAAAAGATTGCTGGAAGAGGAACAGGAAAAATATATCAACTTCCGTTTCAACAAAGCACTGGTGCGCCGGCTAACGCTGCTGGATGGCAACGAACTGGACAGTTTCATGCGGGTCTTTCGGCCGTCTTATATCTTCACCTCTATGGCCGGTGATTATGAATTCCAGTATTATATAAAAGAGTCGCTCTATCGCTTCAAAAGAGGCTTGCCGCCGCTTGACCCTTTCCGTAAGGAAGAAGAATAACAATAAGCGCCGGCTTCATCAAATCAAAAAAGAAAAGTATTTTTAATTTTCCCTCTGAAGCTAACTTTCCCTTTTTTCACCCTTAAATTAATTAAATGAAAAGGATATTGGCCTTAACCGGTTTTGTATTACTGATAAGTGCATGTTCTATTGCACAAAATGAAAACTCCAGGGCTTTTATCGGCGACAGCCTTGATCAATATGTAGAAAAAGCATTAGGTGACTGGCAGATACCCGGTGCAGCGGTAGCCGTTGTAAGAGGAAGTAAAATTGTTTACATGAAGGGGTATGGCGTAAAAGAGATGGATACAAAAAGCCCCGTGGATGAAAATACGCTGTTCATGATCGGCAGCAATACCAAGGCCTTCACCGGAACTGCGCTGGCTATGCTGGAAAGCGATAAAAAATTATCACTGGATGATAAGGTGCAGAAATGGTTACCCGATTTTAAACTATACGATCCCTGGGTTACCAAAGAAGTCAATATAGCCGATCTGCTAAGCCACCGCCTGGGTTTTGAGACCTTCCAGGGAGATTTTATGTACTTCGATTCTGACCTTACCACCGCACAGGTGAGGGAAAAATTTGGTAAAGTAAAACCGATGTATGGTTTCCGGAATAAGTGGGGTTACTGTAATGCTGCGTTTATGACGGCAGGAGAAATCATTCCTAAAGTAACGGGTAAGTCATGGGCTGATTTTATAACAGAAAGAATATTTAAGCCCCTGGGCATGAGCCGCAGTCTTGCCCTGTGTAAAGACATAGAGACTGCTACCAATAAAGCCGGTGCACACACCGTGGTGATGGGTGAGCTTAAAAAAATACCCTATGGTCAGCTGGACAACCTGGCGCCGGCCGGCAGTATCTCCTCCAGTGTAAGTGATATGAGCAAGTGGGTAATGGCTTTGCTGAATGATGGCAAACTGGAAGACAAAGAGATAATACCTGCATCAGCCATCAGGCGCACCCGTCAGCCCGAATCCATTATGGGCGACGGCGGACATATGTTCAACAAAGCTCATTTCAACCTCTATGGGCTTGGCTGGTTCCTGGAAGAATATGCCGGAAGAAAAGTAGTAGCGCATACCGGCGGAGTCAATGGTTTTGTGACCAGTGTTTGCCTGGTTCCGGAAGAGAAATTTGGCATTATTGTACTCACCAATACAGATGCCAATGGCTTTTATGAGGCATTGCGTAATGAATTACAGGACGCCATGCTCGGATTGCCTTTCCGCAACTACAGTAATGTGTATATGAGTTATCACCGCAGCAGCGAAGAAAAAAAGGAAAAAGAATGGAGTAATGTAAATGATACAATTGCCATGAAGAAGCCCGCTGCCCTGCCGATTACGGCATATGCAGGCGAATACAATCATAATGTATATGGAAAGATGAATATTAAGATGGAAGATGGAAAACTGGTGATGCGTTTCGAACACCACAAAGGCATGTTTGGAACGCTGGAGGCATTAGGGGGCAATCGTTTCTTCTGCACTTACAGTGACCCGTTATATGGAAGAAAAAAGCTTGAGTTTGCCGTACAGGGTGGTAAAGTAAAATCACTGACGGTACGAGTGGCGGATTTTGTGGAGTTTACTCCATATGAGTTTATAAAAGTAAAATAACGGTTTATGGAAGTGCACCACCATTCATCCCGCCCAAGCGGGACCCGAAAAAAATGGACACATTATTTCTGGGAATTTCTCATGTTGTTTCTTGCAGTGTTTTGTGGTTTCCTGGCAGAATATCAGTTGGAACATAAGATAGAAAGGGACAGGGCAAAAGAACTGGCAAAAAGTTTTTATGAAGAATTAAAAAGTGATTCGGTAAATGTTGTACTTAAATCTGCAAACCGGGTAAAACAGGAAAATGCTCTCAAATATCTTATTACGTATTTTAAAGACAGCAGCCTTACCAATGTTTCCAAAACATTTGCAATAAATTTTCTTTATGGTATCAACTTCCGGTCCCCCTCCCTTTTTGAACCAAGAACCGTGGTGCTGGAACAGCTAAAAAATTCGGGGGCCCTGCGTTATTTTAAGAATAATGAACTGCAAAAATTAATCGGCGATTTATCCGTAGCCATTCATAATATTAATGACAGGCAGGCGCTGGAAGGCTCCATCAGGCTGGAATATATCAACCCGATCATGATACGCCATTTTGATTTTGATTTCCAGTCTCAACTAACACAGGATGGCAAAATACTCATTTTTGATGCGATAGCTGATTATGAAAAGAATAATGAAATAATACCTTTTCAATTAAAAGCCCTGGATAAACTGGATAGGCTATATGCCATAAATATTCTGAATAATTATTGCTTTAACGCATTAAATTCTACCCGTACATTACATTTTAAAAATTATAGCGAACTGAATGCCCGGGTTCTGCAACTGCTGCGCAAAGAGTATAACCTGAAATAAAAAAAACATTATGAAATTTTTATTACTGGCATTTCTCATATTGCTGAAGCATTTCTCTCTTTCTGCACAAAAACCCCGTGCAAGAGATATCGGAATTCCCTTTGAAGGCACACCGGGTACGTATAATGCTATCACGGATGTAAAAGGTGTGGAAGTAGGTTACAGCACCCTTATCTCCGGTTCAGGAAAAAACATAAGAGGCAAGGGGCCGGTACGAACAGGTGTTACAGCCATTTTACCAAGGGGAAGAAATAACAACCCCGTTTATGGAAACTGGTATTCATTAAATGGCAATGGTGAAATGACCGGCACCACCTGGATTACTGAATCAGGTTTCCTCGAGGGTCCGATCATGATAACCAATACAAATAGTGTTGGTGTAGTGAGAGATGCTGTATTGAAATGGTTTGTAAAAACAGGCTGGTACAAAGAAGATTTCTGGTACACCTATCCGGTGGTAGCTGAAACCTATGATGGCTTTTTAAATGATATCTATGGTTTTCATGTAAAAGAAAGCAATGCTTTTGAAGCATTGGACAGCGCAAAGGGTGGTTTACTTAAAGAAGGTAATGTCGGGGGTGGCACGGGTATGATGTGTTTGGGGTTTAAGGGCGGATCAGGCACTTCATCAAGAGTAATAAAAATTAATGATTCAACATATACACTGGGTGTATTTGTACAATCAAATTTCGGCAGAAAAAGAAATCTCACCATTGCAGGTGTGCCAGTTGGCAAGGAATTACGGGATACATTAAACAATGAATATAAAGGCGCCCCCTCCTACCGGCAGGAAGGCGATGGTTCTATAATTGTTGTGGTAGCAACAGACGCACCGGTTCTGCCACACCAGTTAAAAAGAATTGCACAAAGAGTATCACTTGGCATTGGCGTAGTGGGCGGGCAGGGCACTAATGGTTCCGGTGATATTTTTATTGCTTTTTCGACGGCCAATGCAAATGCTTTTCAAAGAGACCGCTTTACAAAGGTTAATGTATTGCCGAATGATTTTATTGATCCGCTGTTTGAAGCCACGGTGCAGGCAACGGAAGAAGCGATCATCAATGCAATGGTAGCTGCTGAAACGATGGAAGGCATCAATGGCAATAAATCGTACGGGCTTCCGCACAAATCAGTACTGGATATATTGAAAAAATATAACCGTTTAAATAAGTAATTTGCACACTTACGCTGACCCCCTCATGCTTAGAGACAATACTGGCTGGAAAAGACCGATACTGCGGTTTGTGCTCTATGTGGCCGCGGGATTTGCTGCGGCTTACTTGTACAGGAATTTTAATAATTAATTTTTTAACTAATGGAACAAACTATGCTTGGTATTGGCACCCGGCTGCAACATATTCAACACGGCCCGGGAGTGATCGTTGGTATTAAATATGCCACTTACCTTATTTCATTTATCAATACAGGTATAAAAGAAATTGATAAAACCGACAGCAACCTGGAAGAGATCATTCCGGAAAATGTATCGGCAGAAGTGGAAACACAAAGTGAAACAGAAAAATCGCTGTTGAAAATATTAAAGATGTGGGGCGGTATCACTGAAATAGTACCACTGGGCGATAAATGGATAAAAGGCACCCTGCTGCTGCAGCCTGCTGACAAATCATTAAAACCAAAAGAAATACCGATCGAAGATTTCTTTCACAAAATAGTAATGCTGCGTGACAGGTTAAGGGTATTAGAACAAAACATCAACAGCAGTAAAACCCTGAATGATGAAGAGAAAGTAAACATACAGCAATACATTACCCGCTGCTATGGCTCATTGACCACCTTTAATGTACTGTTCAGGAATAAGGAACAGTATTTTGTGGGAGAAAAGAGTAATAAAGATGAATGATTAAAAAGGGTGAAACCAGCCGATCTCACCCTTACCTTTTTAATCACCCGCTGCCATAATGCAGCAGTTTCTTACGGTTGTTTACGTGGACAAGTATTTAACCCAACCAGTGTGTACAGCGGGCAAAAGCTGATAAGGCTGGTCAGTACAAATACACCACCCAGTACTACCAATACAAGCCCCAATGTGCCTGTAACTGTTCCACTGAAATAGAGGTAAGCAAATACAGCGGCGATCAATACCCGGATGATGCGGTCAACGGTTCCCATGTTTGGTTTCATAGCCAATAATTTTTTTAGTGATTAAAAAAGTTTTGTCAACAAAACAATTCCTGCAACTGCAGCGAGGCAGAGGATACAAACAAGAACCAGTTTTGCCCATTGCATTTTCATTGCCTGAATTGATGTTGTAAAACTATAAAGCCTGAACAAGGCGGTACGGTGACATCAGTCACCAGCCTGAATGATTTCTATACCGTCCGGCAACTGCCGCACTTTTCCTTCCTGCTCCAGTCGTTTCATTACCCGGGTGATGACCTCTCTGGCAGTTCCCAGTTCGCCGGCAATCTGCTTGTGACGGAGTGGTAATATCTTTTCTCCCTTCAGCTTACTTTTCTCCACCAAATAATTATACAAACGCTGATCAAGCTTATCAAACAACAAAGAGTTGATGGTATCCAGCATTTCTGTATAGCGAAGGTTATATTGCTGGAAAAAAAGTTCGTTGATCTGCGGATATTGCTTTACCCATTTACTTAACTTATCAGCAGGCAATAACAAAAGCAGCGACGCATCCTCAGTAAAAGCAAATATCCGGCTGGGAGAGTTAGAAAGGCCGGCAGAAAAAGACATGATACAGCTTTGAGCCGGGCCGATATAATACAACAACAATTCTTTTTCCTCTGCCCGGGTAAATGTTTTTACCAGGCCTTCCAATACAATAGGAATTGCTCTTACATATTGTCCCTCTTTTAGTATTTCCACTCCCTCCGGCACTTCTTTGATCTGCCCATGACTAGCAATCTCCTCCAGCAATTCGTTATCAAAGCCCGGAAGGAATTTTTTTATTTCGGCAACGGCAAACGGCATAACCAGGTTGATTAAGCAATAAATCTACAACAAGTATTGTGTTGGCAGCGAATCAAACTTTTTGTTTCGTAAACATATATACCTTATTTGGCATTGTTGTTTTTATCGGGCAAATGCTTATGAGCATAACCTGGTTAAAGTATTTTCACTACGGCCTTGTGGAATGGGTATGGCGAAGCGCTACTTATAAAAAAATGGCAGCGTATGAGGAAAGAAAAACCACTTTAACTCTTCTGAAAAGGCAATTCCACCAATACTTTGCATCCTTTTCCCGGTGCTGAATTGATTTCTACATGACCATTGAAGAGTTTGGTCCTTCTTCGGATATTTTCCAGTCCGATTCCATTTTTTATTGCGGAAGGATCAAAGCCAACCCCGTCATCGGCAATAAATAACCGGGCTTTGTTATCAATACAAGTAAGCTGAACGTCTACTTTTTTAGCCTTGGAATACTTGACAATATTATTCAGCTGCTCCTGCAAAACCCGGTACAGGTTTAACTGGATATCCGTCTGAATTTTCTTGTTCTCAAAACCTTTTACTTCCAGCGATATGTCGAAGCCCCTGGCAGCTTTTACACTGTTGATCAGCGATTCAAAAATTTCATTGACCGCAATGTGTTCATATGTAGCCGGTGCCAGCTGGTGAGATAACCTGCGGATGTCGGCGATGGCTTCACTGATGTTATGACGGCTGTTTTTTACAATATCATAAAAGCTGATACTGTTTTCTGTTGCTCCGTCCGCCATACTGAGGTACAACAGTGAAGCAGACAATAACTGGTTCACATTATCATGCAGCTCCATGCCAATTTGCTTTCTTTCTTCTTCCTGTGCCCTTATGATTGCCCTGTCAATACGCATATCCTCTTCCCGCTGGTATGTTACATCCTGCATAGCGCCAATCATTCTATCCGGCCTGAAGTTTTTATCGTACAGCAAAATGGCCCTGTCGTAAATATATTTATAAGAACCATCAGCGCATTTATAGCGGTATTGCATCTGTACCGTTTCCTTCTTACCCGCAATAGCTTCATCAATCTGTTCATAAACGGTCAGTTGATCGTCGGGATGTACATTTTGCTTCCACCAGCCGGTAGTGTTTTCAATTCTTCGCATATCATAGCCAAACATGCGGGTTATGCCTTCGTTATAAATAATCCTGTCTGATTTTATGTCCCAGTCCCACACCGTATCGCTGGTAGCTTTGGCCAGCAGGTTGTATCGTTCGAGGGCAGCCTGCATTTTTATCTCCAGGTTTTTACGCTGAGATATATCATTATGCCGCAATACCACCCTGCTGCTGTCTTCTGCAAAGGGGTTTACACTCAGGATAAACCACTGCTTTTGCGAAAGGGTATGGCAGGGATATTCCATTTCAAAACTTGCTGTCTCCCCTTTAAACACCAGCTGAATACCGGCCAGCGCCTTTGATGCATAAAGATCATCTGCATCAGCTGCGTTTTTCAGAATTTCAAGATAATTGGTGCCGGGTGCCGGCCGTTTTAACCCGGACATACAATCATGATCTGCAAAATCACTCCATGCTTTATTAACGGCAAGAATGGTTCCATTCACATCCATTACACCGATATGTGAAGAGATCGCCGTCAATATACTCCGGTTGAAGAGTTCACTTTCTTTTAAGGCTCTTTCTGCTTTTTTACGATATGTTATATCCCTGATGAAGGCCAGTAGTTTTTTGTCTGACTGTAAACTGGCGTTAATTTCAACATCGGCTACAGATCCGTCTTTTCTTTTGATTTGGCGGTAGAAAATCACCGGTTCACCACTGAACAGTTTATTTACCACATCCTGGTTCTTGATGATCTGACCATCGGCGAGCAGGTCTTCAACACCCAGTTTTTTGAACTCTTCTTTGCTATACCCTGTTAGCTGGCAGGCTGCCTTGTTAAATTCGTAGATCGTTCCATCCAGTGTATAAATCACAATGGCATCTGAAGCCTGTTCAATCAGGTTCTGGTATTTTGCTTCGGTTTTCTTCGCCATTATTTCCCTTTCCTTCCTGTCAGTAATATCAATCTGCATGTTTAGTGCGCCGGTCAGGTTACCCTCTTCATCAAACAATGGGGTGGGATAGGTCAATACATAGCGAAGACTCCCATCCGGCCGTTGAATAATAATTTGTTCTCCGTATACAGGTATCTTATTCCTAACAACAATTGCCATTGGTATAAGGTCCCGCGGAATCTCCGTTCTATCTTCAGGTCTTAATACTTTCCAGGCGCCTGTCCACATATCTCTTCCGGGCTTAGGCTCCCGTCCCCAAAGCTCTGCTGCCGCTTTATTATAGAGTTGTATATAGCCGTCCGCATCACAGGTATATACCGGTTCGGGCAGGTTTTGAATAACATCCCGCAGGTATTTCTCCCGCTGCAACAGTTTCTTTTCTATTCGCTTTTTTTCCGTATTGTCACTGAATACAAGCAGGGCCCCTGTTACTTGTTTGTTTGCATCAAACAATGGGGTGCCGCTGTTTTCAATAATGATCTCACTATTGTATTTTGTTTTGAGAACTGTATTATTTTCAAATTCAACCGGCTTTCCGTACCGAAGAATTTTGGTCACAATATTATCAACCGGTTTTCCGGAAGATTCTGAAAACACATCATACACTTTATGAAGCGGCAGCGTTTTGGCTTCTGTTTTTTTCCATCCGGTAAGCACTTCAGCGGCCGGGTTCATGTAAACAATCTTTCCGGCATCATCCGTTGTGATAAGCCCCTCAGCCATACTGTTAAGGGTGGTGCTCAGGTATTCTTTTTGGTTCATCAGTTTGTTACGCAGCTGCCTGCTTTCTCTAATTTCCCTGAATAAAAGGAAGAAAGAGATGCTTATCAGCGCAATCGCCAGCCCCATACTGAGATAAATAACATTATTATTACGGGTAATTTGGCTCCAGAAACCCTTTTCTGATTTTTGTATCTCCTGTTCAAAGGACGATACGATGTCATCGCTGACGGAAACGATCGCATCAGCCAATTGTTTTCCATGCGTAGTGCCAATTAACGCTACTGCTTTCTGCTTGTCTGCATAAGCCAGTACTAATTGCCTTTGAATAAAACTCATTTTGAGTTTCACCAGGCTGTCAAGCTTGGAAAAAAGCAGACTGTTACGGGCATTGCTTGTAGTTTGCTGCAGTAATAGTATTTGCTGCAATGCCGAATAAACAGTATCGGTGGTTTTTGAAATATTTTCAAGAAAGGCTATGTTGCCTGTCAGTACATACCCCCGGCTGGCCGACTCGGCATCACGGATATTAAGATTAAGGTTATCGAGCAGTTCTTTTTCCTTAATGTATTTTTCACGCCGTTGGTATTCGCTGCTTAAACTGCTGTTTTTATACGTTACAATAAAAATGGCTGCACCCAACAGGGCTACGGCAAAAAACAACACAAAGAGTAAAACTCCTTTTCTCTTCATGGGTCCTTCATTATGTAATTTCTCTTTGTACATGTTATTTGTCTCTTTCAACTGACAGGCGTTTTAAAAAGGGGGTTCACCAGGTTATTCATTGGTTATTTTTTTCCGGGAATCTTTAATAAGCTGGGGAATCTTCTCAAAATCATGATAGAGGTCTATAAGCTGATCAACTCCCATAGTAATGTATTTATTCCTGACAGACTCATCCATTACCTGGTACATAACAATCAGCGTAGTGACGCCGCTTTTATTATACAGGCTAAACATATTTTCAAACTGATCTCCAATGAACCTGATATCTATCAGGATTACACCGGGCAAAGGATTACGCAGGTATTCAATTGCCTCGGGTCTGTTGTAATATTTTTTGAAGACAACACCCTCATTCTTTTCTATAATAAGATCTACCAGTCGGTCTGTGATAAACGGTGAAGTCTCAAATATTGCTACTGTCATTTTATGATTAGATGAAAAACAAAGGACTGAAAAGTAACTGCTGAAAAAAATAGGTGTTAAAGCCTATAACTCGTAGAAATAAGCCGGGAAAGGCATAGAATAAATACTATGCGGGTAGCATAACCGCTAAAAAGAATGTAACTTAATTACTGCTTTAAATCTGATATAATATGATGTGCTAAGGCATAACGGGTTAGCTCTGCATTCGTAGTAAGGCCTAGTTTTTCCAGGATATGGCTGCGGTGTGTACTTACCGTTGTTAATGCCAGTGAAAGCGTTTCTGCTATCTGGGAAATCGTTTTTCCGACAGCCAGCATTTTAAAAATTTCAAATTCCCGGTTGGTCAGTTTTTCATGCGGTTTGGTTGTATCGCCAAAATCAAGCAGTTTTTCTGCCATTTCGGGAGTAATGTATTTTCTGCCCATCGAAACCCTTTCCACTGCCTTGATCAGTTCATAAGGTGCTGCATTTTTATTCAGGTAACCAGATGCCCCGGCCTTCAGGGCTCTTACAGCATAGAGATCTTCAGAGTAAATGCTCAGGATTATTACCGGTAATGCGGGCTTTATCAGTTTGATTTGCTCTAAAGCTTCCAGGCCACTTCGCCCGGGCATATCCAGGTCAGAAATTACCAGGTCCCAGTCTTGCTGCATCACTTCTTTAACCAACGATTCTCCGTCACCCACTTCTTTTATTTCCGCCTGCGGGTATTCGTCTTTGAGTATTTGTATCAGGCCTACCCTGACAAAACTATGGTCGTCTGCAACTATTATTCGTTTCATAAAAAAATATACGTTAGGTAAGGTTTACAGGAATCTTTATTGCTATTCGGGTTCCTTTTCCGGGAGCCGTTATTAATTCAAATTTTCCGTTTAACGAGGCTACTCTTTCTTTCATTCCCAAGATACCAAATGATTTGGTTGTACTCAATTGTGATGCATCAAACCCATTTCCATCATCTTCGATACTCAGGCTGACAAACTGCTCATCCTGTGTTAACCATGTAATCACCTTTTTTGCTTTTGCATACCGGGTAATGTTGGTCAGTGATTCCTGGAATACCCTGAACAAACAGGTGGCCGTCATTTCATCGGTTTTACTTACCGGCCTGGGACAGTTAAACTCAATAGGTATGCCGGTATTGTCGGTAAACTGCTGCCCCTGCCAGCGCAGGGCTTCTTCAATAGTCTGGTGTTCCAGTATTCCCATCCGCAGTTCATTCAGAATTTTGCGTATGGACAGGTTACTGCTGTCCAGCAGGGTGATGATATTCCTTAATTTCAATTTAACCTGCTCTGCCTCTGCCGGGGTTTTCTTGTCTATCCATGCCACATCCATCTTAATGGCTGTTAACTGCTGGCCCAGTTCATCATGTATTTCACGGCCAATTCGTTTTCTTTCTTCCTCCCTGATCCTTTGCAGGTGAGCAGTCAGCAGCCTGAGTTGTTCCGATGCCTGCCTGATTTCTTCCTGAATCCTTACTCTTTCCGATATATCAATACCCACACCCATCAGGCAAAGCTCACCGTGATAATCAATAGACCTGCCGGTAAAGTAATGAGGAATTTTATCGCCGGATTTCAACAGGAAATCTGCCTCAACTGTGTCTTCGCCATTTAAGAAAACACTGTTTATTTTTTGTGCCAGTAATTCTTTGTCGGGTGTATCAAAAAATTGCAGCGGATGCATGTTTTCAATTTCAGCGTCTGTATACCCTGTTACATTTTTAAAGTTTGTATTCCACCGGTAAAATTTGCCCTGCCTGTTATACAGATAGAATACACCTGGCAAACTATTAATGATAGAATCGGACAATTCTTTTTCGCTAATGATTTGTGTTTCTGCAAGGTGCTGCCTCGTTACATCATACGCCGTTCCGGAAAACCTTATCGTTTGGCCTTTGTTATTTTTTTCTGCAAACCAGGAAGGCATCAGGTATCTTAATGCGGAAAGCTCGGGGTTGGTCCTGAAAAGATGTGAAACCGGATCTCTGCCCGCAGCCATATCATCCAGCGCAGATTTTATCAACCACCTGTCATCAGGATGTATTAAACCAAGGTATTCATCAAAATCGGGAGGGGATTCACGAATCGGTAATCCAAAAAGCCGGAACATCTGTTTTGACCAGCGGCCCTGCTGCTTCACCACATCAAATTCCCAACTGCCAAGCCCCGCATGTTCCTCTGCCAGCTCGAGCATTTCATTGGCATGAATTATTTCCTGTTCTGCTTTCTTTCTTTCGCTGATATCGGCAGCAACACCAAAAATTTGCCTTGGTGTATTATCATTATTTCGCTGGTAAATGGATTCTTTTGCCAGCAACCAATGCCATTCACCTTTTTTGTCTTTCATCCGAAACTCATGTACCAGCAACTGATTATCCGGAAGATCACTATACTGAGGGTAGGTATGTGCCAGGTAGATACTGAAATCATCAGGGTGCATCAGATGCGCAATAACATTATCACCCAGGTCTTTTATTTCACTGTCGGAATATCCCAGCATTTTTTGCATCCCCTCATTGATATATACATTTTTCCTTTCCTCAATGTCGTAGATGTAAATAATATCCGGGGATGCGTTAATAATGCTCTGTATAAATGCCTCACTGGTTTTAAGAGACACTTCCGCCTGTCTTCTTAACTTCTCTTTTTCGTAATTATCAAGAGAGAATGAAATATTTGCAGCTAATCTTTCCAGCATTTCCATCTCTTCCTGGTCGAAGAAGTTTTTTTCAAAGGCATAAAGTGACAGAGAGCCTACTACTCTTCCCAGTTTTTTAACCGGCAATGAAATTGATGACCTGTATCCCCTGTTAATAGCTTCCGCCCTCCATGGTTCCATCCGGGGGTCTGTTTCTATATCATTGCACACAATTGTTTTTCCCTCCCTTAGGGCTGTGCCGGTTGGGCCATTTCCTTCCCTGATATTATTTGTTGTGATTTTTTTGATCTGCAAGAGGTATCCCCTTTCTTCCCCGGAAAAGGAAACCGGGTCAACTGTATGCCTTTCATCATTAATCATTCCGATCCAGGCCATTTTAAACCTGCCTACTGATACAGCAACATCACAAATAGATTTGTATAAAGCCGCCTCATTGTTTATATCAATAATAACCTGGTTTACCTGCCGGGAAAAATCATACAGCCGGCTCATCTTTAAAATCTTGGCTTCACTTTTTTTCCGCTCTGTTATATCCCGGAAAAAAATGGCAATTCCGCTTTCAGATGGATAAATGTGGTTTTCAAACCAGAGATTGTACGGTTCATAATGTTCTTCGAGGTAAACATATTGGCCGTCATTCATTGCCTTCTGGTACGCTTTGTGGAAAGGCTGACCCAGGCCTTCCGGAAACTCTGTCCATATATGTTTCCCTATCATTGTTTCCGGGTCACGGTTAAATATCTGGCCGGCTTTTTTATTCATATAGGAATACCGCCAGTTTTTGTCCAGCGCCACAAAAGCATCTGTGATACTTTCCAGCAATATCCGGTAGTTGTTTTCGCTGGCACTGAGTTTTTCGGTTTGCTCACTTACCAGCTGCCTCAACTTTATCGGCTGACGGGTGCGGTGCCAGGCAAATATTCCTCCTGTTGCAGCTAAAATAAGTCCCAGCAAACCAAAAGGCAGAACATCCTCCAAACTGGTGGTTTGTTTTCGTTGCACATATAATTTCAATTCACCATCGGGTACATCCACCACCAGGTAACTGTTTTTATCAAACCTGGCCGGATACTTCAAAAAGAATTCTTCCTGTTGTGTATTCGGGTTTATTTTGGAAAGTTCAAATACAAAATCACTGCTTTCGCTATTGCTGATTCCTGCCTCTTTTAATAAAGTTGGCAACTTGATAATTACTGCTGCAAAGCCCCAGAACTCATCATTGATAAAAATTGGCTGGCGGCCCACGATACCGAGCCCTCCCTGCTTCAACTCGAAAGGGCCTGAAAAAAACAAATCTCTTTTTTGAATCGCTTTCAACGCTTCCCTGTTCCTGTTTGAATCGGCCAGAATATCATATCCAATTACCGATTCATTCCCTTTAAGCGGGTAAATCTGAATAATAGTACCCTTACGGGTCAGCTGTACAGCATCAATAAACTTATTAGACCGCAGAAGTGAATAGGCTAATGAATCAAAGTTTCGTGGCTCACCAAAATTCTCTACTACAAAGGCGAGTATTTTGGAAGCAGCAAAACTGTAGTTTAACGTTGCCTGCATCCTCTCCTTGGCTGCATTAACCACACTTGTTACTTCTTTTTGCTCAGCATTACGGCGAAGAAGGTATCGCTGGTAAGTAAGATATTGGGTTAAGAAAAGAAGGATAATAAAAACAACTAATCCGACGAGTAACGGCCGCCTGAATATAGTTGCTTGTACTTTCATATATCAAATCAATACGTAGAGAAACAAATGCGATACAAAAAGAGGCAATGCCAAACTTACACAAACAGAAAATTAAACAGCATAACAAGTTACTAAAAATTGACAAGTGCCGGGTAAATGAAGCCGCAATTTTGCAATGCCACCTCACCGCTTGGATTAAGACAGTATATTTACTTCTTAAAGAAAAAGGCAAATGAGCCCAACCCGCCAGCTGGGAGCAATAATGTTTACAGATATCATGGGTTTTACCGCCATGATGGAAGCCAACGAGCAAAAAGCCAATGAGTGGCGTACCCGTTTACGTCAGTCGCTGAAGACTCATGTGAGTTTTTTTAACGGCCGGATCATTGAACTGAACGGGGACGGTGCACTGACATTTTTCCCGAGTGCATACGAAGCGGTGAAAGCCGCTATTGCCATTCAACTGGATATGAAAAAAGAGAACCCCGTACCGCTCAGGGCCGGGATACATGCAGGTGAAGTAGTATTGGAAGAAAGCAGCGTATATGGAAGTGTGGTCAATGTGGCTTCACGGGTAGAGTCATTCGCTGTCCCCGGCAGTATTTTCATTTCAGAAAAAGTATTTGACGAGGTAAAAAATAAACCGGACATACAAACCCTGTCACTTGGTAAATTCCGTTTCAAGAATGTAGAAGAGCCGCTGGAGATATTTGCCATAAAGAATGAAGGCATTGCCGTTCCGGAAAAACAAAAGCTGACTGGTAAGGGTGTGGTTGTAGAAAAAAATAAATTCCTGTTGCCCAAAGCGGCCCTGGCTGGTATCGGCGCCACTTTACTGGTAACTATTGCCGTTTATTTTCTTTTCATCAAACCGGGTGATAAAAAATCAAGTGCAATACAGTCCATCGCCGTTATACCTTTCGACAACCTGGACAAAGATGTTCAGAGTGATTTTTTTGCTGATGGTATTACCGAAGACATTAATACCAATTTATCCCGGATCAGTTCGCTGACAGTGATCTCTCATACCACCATGCAGGCATTTAAAAAGACGGCTAAGGGTATTAAAGAGATCGGAAAAGAGCTGAATGTAAGCAGTGTTTTAAAAGGAAGCCTGCGGAGAATGGGTGATAAAATCAGAATATATGCTGAACTGGTGGATGTGGCTACCCAAAAAAGCCTGTGGAGCGAAACGATAGAAAAGGACTATGCAAAAATTTTTGACATACAGAGTGAAATAGCCCAGCAAATTGCACAGAAACTGGCTGTAAAAGTTTCTGAAGCAGAAAAGAAAAGAATTGAACAAAAACCTACCGACAACCTGCAGGCATATGAATATTATTTGCAGGGCAGAAACTATTACTATCAATATAAAAACGATGACAACGAAAAAGCGATCGAATTTTTCAAAAAAGCCATTGCCCTTGACAACAACTATTCATTAGCATGGGCAGGCCTGGGTGATGCTTACAGCCAAAAACACAGCCGCTATGGCGCTGAAGCCGCCTGGCTGGACTCCAGCAAGATTGCCGGGCAGCGGGCCATTTTGCTCGACAGTAATTCATCTGAAGCTTATAAAGCACTTTCCAACGCTTATTATTACGCCAAGGATTATGACAAGGGATTTGAACTGCTGGAAAAATCTGTGGCACTCAATCCGAATAATGCACAGGCAGTGGGTAATCTCGGAACGGCTTATTTCTTAAAAGCCCAGCTAGATGAAGCGCTTCGCTGGGAAAAGAA
>CAYPBW010000012.1:0-28618 GCA_964409055.1 uncultured Chitinophaga sp.
AAAACCCCCCGATGGAAATCGGGGGGAACAACTAAAAAACACTAGCTAAATGCTCAGTGGTTTCATTGGAACGAACTGCGTTAAGGTTTTTATGTTCACCCTTCGACAGGCTCAGGGTGACAAAAAAACCTAGTCGGGTTTCTTCCCGTCTAAGAAGGTATTGATAGAACTGATGTGTGTTTGATTTTTGTCGTCGGTCTTTACTTCGTAGCTGCTGTAGAAGTTCTCTACCTGTGTGCTGGCATTATACAATTCCATATTGCGGCGGATATAAGCCGGCACGGTTTCAAACTCATTATTGGGGTCAGCAGCGTTAACATTGAAAGACAAGTTTCTCAACTTGTGAAGCCTTTCAGCCGCCCTACGTTTTTGCTCTTCGGTTTCGTCCCGCATAGCGGGATCCTCAACCTCCGCAGTCAAAGGTGATTGAGCCTGATGGGCCAACGGCATATCCGCCGCAGGAATGTCATCCCGTTCTACTATCTGCATTTGCAAATTGAGGAGTTCTTCCTCTTCTTCGCTGGCAGTTGTTTTTGCAGAAAGGACCGGTTCTTCAGCGGCACGTTTCGAGGTGGTATCCTCTGCCTGTGATGCTGCATAGATATTGGACGGTCTGGCCAGATAACCCCCTGATGCTGCAGACACCGGGGACGTACTACTAGTACTATCTTTCCTGCTGAGAATTAACTCAGCATCTGTTTCTTTTATAGTTTGTTGGGGTACTGCCCCGATAGTTATCGGGGGCTTTTGCTCTGCCGAATTTATACTATCATCTTTTCCCGCTATTGACAATTTGCCAACAGTAGATGTACCTGCCGGCGTACCCGTAGTATTACTAAGTAAAATTTCGGTATCGGGTTTCAGTTCGAAGTGCACAACCAGCGGCTCTTCTTCTGCTTTGATATCGCTGAGATCAATTACAGGAGCCAGTTGTACCGGTATTTCTTCTACCAGCTTCGGCATTAAATAATCTTCGGCCGGCTCCGGCTTCAATGCCGTTTCCATTTCCTCCATTTCTTTCTCCTTCATCAATGCCTGTTCTTTGATAGCTGCTGCTTTCTTTTCTTCTTCATTTGTTTGTCCCAGCACCATCACAATCTTTTCTTCTTTTTTTGGTTCTTCCACTTTAGCTACCGGTTTTGCAAAAGGATCTTTATGTTCAAAACCTGTGGCAATAAGGGTGATGCCAAGTTTATCCCCGAGATTACTGTCGTAACCCATACCCAGGATAACATCGGTGTTCTCCCCTGCCTGGGTAAGCAGGTAGTTTTGTATTACTTCTACTTCATCCATGGTGAATTCATGCTGGCCGGTGGATGAAGTGATATTGATGAGAATCCATTTGGCGCCGCGGATATCATTATCATTCAGCAATGGTGAGTTCAGCGCTTCTTCAATCGCTTTTTGTGCCCTGCCTTCACCGGATGCTTCTGCATTGCCCAAAATTGCTACGCCACCATTGCGCATTACGGTACACACATCGGCAAAGTCTACATTGATCTGCCCGGTACTGTTGATCACATCCGTGATACACCTGGCAGCCGTGGCGAGTACATTGTCAGCTTTTTCAAAAGCTTCTCTCATCTTCAGGTTGCCAAACTGGTGACGCAGTTTGTCGTTGCTGATCACCAGCAGGGTATCTACATACTGCTCCAGGTTCTTGATACCTTCCATTGCCTGCTGCTGACGTTTCTTTCCTTCATATGCAAATGGTGTGGTAACGATACCCACAGTAAGTATGCCGAGGTCTTTACATATCTTGGCAATGATGGGTGCACCACCGGTACCTGTACCACCGCCCATGCCGGCAGTGATGAAGGCCATCTTGGTATTTACTTCGAGTATACGTTTTATTTCTTCGAGTGATTCTTCCGTAGCCTGGCGGCCGATCTCGGGATTGGCGCCGGCACCGAGACCCTGTGTAAGATGGGGCCCGAGCTGTATACGGTTGGGTATGCCAGTATTGGATAGTGCCTGTGCATCGGTATTGCAGATGATAAAATTCACTCCTTCTATCTGCTGGCTGAACATGTAGTTCACCGCATTGCCGCCGCCGCCACCTACGCCGATCACTTTAAGTATGGATGATTTCTCTTTAGGCAGATCAAAATGTATCATAGCGTTGAATTTAGTTAGCCCTGGTAAGGCTGTTGATTTGGGTTAGTAATTTTCTTATGCAGTTAAGGTTCGTTTAAAGATGTTTATCTTCTTCTTCCTTGAACAGGTCAATGATGTTCTCCTTGAACTTGCCCCAGAAACCGGTCAGGCTTTTTCTTCTTACCACTTCTTTTGCATTGATCGTTTCTTCTTCTGCGGACAATTCTTCGGCAACCGCCTGTTTGAGTCCCTCGGGCACTTCTACATTCCTGAAATCTTTTTCAAACTGTTTGCGGTTGTGCTCATAGTCATCATAGCCTTTCAGGATAAGACCGATACAGGTGGAGTAAGTGGGTTT
Source organism: uncultured Chitinophaga sp. (assembly GCA_964409055.1). Taxonomy (GTDB): domain Bacteria; phylum Bacteroidota; class Bacteroidia; order Chitinophagales; family Chitinophagaceae; genus JJ008. The sequence continues at coordinate 2,456 of CAYPBW010000012.1, forward strand.
GGCCAGTTCTTCAATATGGCCAGCCGCCAAATGTTCATTGGGGAAACCAATTCTGGCAGGCAAACCAGTTACATATTCTGTTAACTGTATCAAATGTTTTAACTGGGAACCGCCACCGGTAAGAATGATACCACCATTCAGCATCCGGTTATCCAAACCTACCTGCTTGAGGTGATAGGTAACAAAATCCATGATCTCACTCATTCTTGCCTGGATGATGTTGGCCAGGTTCTTTACACTGATCTCCTTGGCGGGCATTCCTCTTAAACCGGGAATAGTGATATAAGCATTGGCCTTTGCTTCATTGGCAAGGGCACTGCCGAACTGCACTTTCATTTGCTCGGCCTGCGTTTTCAATACACCTAAACCGGTTTTGATATCATTCGTAATATTCTCACCGGCAAAAGGAATAACAGCCGTATGTTTTAATATTCCTTCGTAGAATACGGCAAGGTCTGTAGTACCGCCACCAATGTCAACGATGGCTACACCTGCTTCCAGGTCTTCCTGTCCCATTACAGCAGAAGAAGAGGCCAGCGGCTGCAACACCAGGTCTTTGGTGTATAAACCTGCTTTCTCCACACTGCGGTTGATGTTCTTAATAGCATTCTTATCACCAGTGATGATGTGGAAGTTGGCCCCAATCTTTACACCGCCATATCCAATGGGGTTGGGTATATTCTGAAAATTATCTACAGTAAATTCCTGCGGGATGACATCAATGATCTGGTCGCCGGCGGGGATATATGTCTTGTACTGATCTTCGATCAGCTGGTCAATTTCTTTGCGGGTAATTTCTTCTTCCGTTGTCTGGCGTACAATATCACCACGGGTCTGCAAGCTTTTGATGTGATGACCGGCAATGCCGACATACACTTCTTTCACAGTCAGGTTTGGGTTGGACGCAAAGCAATTTTCCAGCGCCGTTTTGATCGCCTTGATAGTCTCATCAATGTTAAGCACCTGTCCGTGCTTCACACCGTTGGAATTGGCTTTTCCGAAACCAAGTATCTCCAGTTTGCCGTATTCATTCTTACGACCGGCAATTACTGCGATCTTGGTAGTTCCAATGTCCAGACCGACGATAATGGGTTGTTCGTTGTTCATGATAGTTGTTTTTAGTTGTTGTTTTATAGTCGAAATAGTTGTTTTAGTTATAGCCTCCGTTTTCATCCTCTGCCGGCTGCTTCTTCGGCATCACTGCTTTCGGCACTTTCTTTGGCTCAGCCGGTTTAGGTTTGTTTTGTTTTATTGTTTTGGATGAAACAGGTTTAGTATCAGTATTCTCTTTTTTCTTTGGTTCATTGGCAACAGGTTTGTCCTGCAAAGAAGGATCCGGAGTATCCGTAGAATCTTTTTCCAGCTTTACTACCGGTGGTAATACTCTGATTACTGTATCATTTTCTGATTCAACAGACTGTCGTAGCAGCTTCTCAACGTTCTTTCTTAACTGTACAGAATCCACTTTAGGATCACCGGCATAGCGGGAAGCCACTACCTGTCCTCTATACTGCACATCAATCAATTTGTACTTATCAAATCCTGTTTTGCTCATTACCTGCTTATAGAAAACCATCAGGCGGTTAAATTTGGCAGCGATGTTCTCCCCGTTGCCCAGCTTTACCAAATGATTGCCCACCAGCGGCACCATTTCAAATGTTCTGTCTGCTGTTATATCAATCTGTGCCACCTGCGACATCCAGAATGGTTCGTTCATGATATAATTGCCAATCGTTTTTACATCATTCAGCAAGAGGCTGTCATTGCTGTTCAGTTTTTTCTTTGCCGGGAAACCCGTAAACACTGGTACCCTTGCACTCAATTTGTCAGACAGTGGCATGCTGCTTCCGATACTGTCAATATAGAATGAGTTGCCAGCCGTGGTGAATATCCGGGCTACAGGTTCTCTTTCTTCAATCGTAACATGCAGCACATCCTGGTTATCGAAGTATAATTCTGCTTTGCTGATCCAGGTATTACTTTCCAGTGAATGCTCCAGTTCATGCAGTTTGAAAGAAGCTACCGGTTCGCCTTTAATAGACCCATTGGTCGCTTTTTTCAGCAACTGCTCCACGTCCTTTTCATCAATGAACAAATTCCTCTCTCCTCCCCTTATACTAATGCTGTAATCTTTGCACAGTCCCCTGTTCTTTTTGGTAATGGCTGCCATCAGCAGGGTAAACATACCTCCGCCTATACACAGCCATACTGTGATGAATAAAATTTTCTTTATTGTTGTTTTAGCGTTCACTCTAACTATTCTTTAATTCATTCTTTATCGGTTCTACCAGTACATCTATATCGCCTGCACCGGCCGTTATCAGTACTTCTCCAAATTCTTTATTCAGCGTGGCGGCATAGTCATTTTTTATCCAGTTCATCAGCTCTTCTTTTTCCAGCACCTGCTTGTTATCGTTCTTCATTCTTTCAAGGATCATTTCACTGCTCACACCTGCTATTGGCAATTCCCTTGCAGGATAGATGGGCAGCAAAATCACCTCATCAGCAAGGTCAAGCACTTCTGCAAAGCCATCGGCAAGGTCTTTTGTACGGCTGTACAGGTGTGGCTGAAAAATCACAGTACATTTTTTTTGCCTGAACAGGGTCTTTGCCCCGGTGATCAAAGCCCGCAGTTCTTCCGGGTGATGAGCATAATCATCTACAAATACCAGTCGCTCATTTTTGATGATATACTCAAACCTTCTCTTCACCCCACGGAAGCTCTCCACCGCCGCTTTGATCTTTTCATTTTCGATTCCCAAAGAACTGGCCACTGCTATAGCGGCAATTGCATTCTCTACATTATGCATTCCGCCCATATTCAGCTTCACATTGTCCAGCATATTATCTTTCCACATCACATCAAATTCGTAACTGCCGTTCATCATCCGGATATTGGCTGCATACACATCAGCACTTTCATTTTGCAGGCTATAAGTGATCTGCTGTTCCGTTTTCAATTCCTTTCCTCTTTTCAATCCAAACTGTCTTATCAGCAATCCACCGGATCTTACTCTTTTACTGAAATCAATGAAAGCCTCCTCCATTGCTTCAGCCGTACCATATATATCCAGGTGGTCAGCATCCATGGCAGTGATGATGGCCACATCCGGGTTCAGTTTCAAAAAACTCCTGTCATACTCATCTGCCTCAATTACACAAACATTTCTTTCACTGCTCCAGAAATTGGTACCGTAGTTAACCGAAATGCCCCCCAGAAATGCATTACAACCAAAACCACTGTCGCGGAGCAAATGCGCCACCATCGTGGTAATCGTTGTTTTGCCATGGGTACCGGCAATGCATATATTAAAAGAACTCTCTGTTATTATCTGTAATACATCACTTCTCTTTACCACTTTAGCACCTTTCTCCCTGTAATACACCAACTCTTTGTGTTCTGCAGGAACAGCCGGTGTATAAACCACCAGGTCAGGGTACTTTGGAATCAACTCTACATTTTCTTCATAATGTACAGCTACACCACTTGCCTCCAGTTCTTTCGTCAGTACCGTTGGCGTCTTGTCATACCCACTCACTTTAACACCACCAGCATGAAAGAACCTGGCGATGGCACTCATCCCGATGCCACCGATGCCGATGAAGTACACTTCATTCAGTTTGTCAATCCCCCGGAAGGGGGTATTCATAAGGACAGTATTGACTTGTACGTTCATGCGGCTAAATCACTTTAAGAACTTCTTCCGCTATTTTTTTATCAGCATCGGTTATGGCCAGTGCTGCTATATTTCTTTTCAATTCTTCCTGCTTGCTTTCATCTTGCGAAAGCTCAATGGTCATTGAAACCAGCTTTTCCATTGCTTCATCATCTCTCACCATCAATGCTGCCTGCTTATTCACCAGTTGCCTTGCATTCACCGTCTGGTGGTCTTCAGCAGCAAAAGGATAGGGTACGAACAAAACGGGCTTTTTAACGACACATAACTCAGCTACGGTCATCGCTCCAGCACGGGCCACCACGATATCGGCAGCGGCATAAGCGTATTCCATCTGTGTGATGAAATCATTGACCCAAACTGATTGTTTTCCACTGGTACTTTCCTTTGCTTTTGCTGAATATGGTTTACCTGTCTGCCAGATGATCTGCAAACCTGCGTTGAGTAAATCATCCAGGCCTTTATCAATCGCTTCATTGATGGATTTTGCCCCCAGGCTGCCACCCACCACCAGAACAGTTTTCTTTTCTTCTTCCAATGAAAAAAACTTCAACCCTTCCGCTCTTGTCACCGTTGACTCTGCAATGGTCGTACGTACAGGGTTACCGGAGATCATGATCTTTTCTTTTGGAAAAAACTTTTCCATTCCCTCCGTACCGGTAAAAATTTTTGTTGCTTTTTTTCCCAGCATCATATTTGATTTACCGGCAAATGAATTGGACTCATGAATGAAAGTGGGAATTCCTTTTGCCTGCGCTGTTTTCAACACAGGAAAACTGGAATATCCCCCCACCCCGATCACTGCATCCGGCTGAAAGTGTTTTACAATTTTTCGTACCTGTAAAAAACTTTTGATCAGCTTGAATGGTAATCCAATGTTCTTTATCAAAGAGCTGCGGTTAAATCCCGCTATATCTAATCCTTCAATTTTATAACCTGCCTGAGGTACTTTCTCCATCTCCATTCTGCCCTTTGCCCCTACAAACAGTATTTCAATGTTCCCGTCAATCTTTTTCAGTGCATTGGCAATTGCAATTGCCGGAAAAATATGTCCGCCTGTTCCTCCCCCCGCTATGATCACTCTCTTGCTCATATCACTCATTTAGCAAATTCAGCTGTGGTCTTTCCTTCCAGTTGCTCTACGTTCCTTGCCACACTCAAAATGATACCAATGGCAAGACAGGTAAATATGAAACTGGTTCCGCCCATACTTACCAGCGGCAGCGTTACTCCCGTTACAGGGAATAAGTTTACCGTTACCGCCATATTAGCTACTGCCTGGATGGCCAGTGTAAAACTCAGTCCCAATGCCAGGAAAGCGCCAAAAGCAAAAGGACATTTCTTGAATATCCTGATACACCGGTACAGGAACACCAGGTAAATGAACATGATGAATGCACCACCCAGCAAACCATATTCTTCTATAATAATGGCATAAATGAAATCATTATAAGCCTGTGGCAAATAATCTCTCGTTGTACTGTTACCGGGACCTACACCAAACACTCCGCCTTTAGCGATTGCAATCTTTGCCTGCGTTGTCTGGTAGGCATCATCATCAATATCCTTGCTGCCATAAATGAAACTTTCCATCCGGCCAATCCAGGTATCCACCCTTCCGAATAAGGTGGAAGATGATTTCTTTGTCACAACTACATCATCATTTTTTGTTTGCCCGTGACGGATCACCGCTGCTGAAATAAGAAAGAGAATTGGTATAAGAGCTATACCTATAGTCATCAAAATATGTTTGGTACTAACCCTCCCAATGAACAAGAGTAAAAGACAACTTGCTCCCAGCAATAAAGCGGTGGACAGGTTGGCAGGTGCAATCAACAGACAAGTAACAGCAACTGGTATGATCACCGGCAAAAAACCTTTCTTAAAATCCTTGATCACATCCTGCTTCTTGCTTAAGAGGCGGGCCAGGAACATGAACAAGGCCAGCCTTGCAAAGTCTGAAGTTTGTAACGTCATATTGATTAGCGGCAGGCGGATCCAGCGGCTTCCTTCATTCATCTTTACACCAAAGAATAAGGTATAGAATAATAAGGGCAGCGAAAGTAAGAAAGCAATCTTCGCCACTTTTGAATAGAAAGTATAATTTACAAGATGAGCAAAGTAAATAACCATTATTCCCACGAGGATAAAGGCTATTTGCTTAAAGAGATAGATCTCTGTATTGCCCCGGTAGTTCTTATACGCTAATGACCCGGTAGCGCTGTAAACAGCCAGCAGGGAAACTAAAGTCAGCAATATCACCAATGCCCAAATCACCTTATCACCTTTCGTCTTACTGATAAGATTATTGGTGTTGAAGGCATTCTTTAACCCGCCCAATCCTATATCTCTTGTTGCTTCCATTAATTATAGTTCTTTCACTGCTTTTTTAAACTGGCTTCCCCTGTCCTCATAGTTTTTAAACAAATCGAAACTGGCACAGGCAGGGCTCAGTAATACCACATCACCCTTCTCTGCAAAATGAAAGGCAGCATGTACTGCTTCCACCGCTGTTGAGGTGTTTACAATGGTGCCGACAGTGCTCCCAAATGCCTCATGTATCTTTCTGTTGTCAGTACCGAGACAAATAATTGCTTTTACCTTTTCTTTTACCAGGTCCTCGATTAATGAGTAATCGTTTCCCTTATCCACTCCGCCCAAAATCAGTACAGTTGGTTTTGTCATGCTTTCCAGTGCATACCAGGTTGAGTTGACATTGGTCGCCTTACTGTCATTGATAAATTCCACTCCTCTTACTGTAGCCACATGTTCCATCCTGTGTTCCAGGCTCTGGAAATTTTGTACAGCATCCCGGATCTTCTCTTTCCGTATATCCAGTGTGGTGGCCGCCACACAGGCTGCCATAGTATTATACTGGTTATGTTTTCCCTTCAGGGCAAAATCATAAACACTCATAGAGGTAAAGTCCTGTCCTGTTCTTACATACATATCCCCGTCTTTAATAAATGCTCCGTTAGGTAATTCTCTTTTCATACTAATTGGCAGTTGGTTTGATTGAATATTGAACTGGTTTAAATATTTCATAGTTACTTCATCGTCGGCGCAGTAGATGAATACATCATCTTTTTGCTGGTTCATAGTGATACGGAATTTGCTCCTGATATAATTTTCGAATTTGTAATCGTAACGGTCCAGGTGATCCTCAGTGATATTGGTCAGTATAGCTATATCCGGCCGGAATGTTTTTATATCATCGAGCTGAAAACTGCTAACTTCTACTACATACAATGGCCTGGGATCAACAGCTACTCTTTTGGCAAATGAATCACCGATATTACCCACCAGTGCACAATCCAGTCCAGCTTCTTTGCAGATATGGTAGGTCAGCGCAGTGGTAGTGGTCTTTCCGTTACTACCGGTGATGGCAACAATCTTACTATTGCCTTTAAACCGGTAAGCCAGCTCTATCTCACTGATAACCGGAATACCTTTTTCCCTGATCTTTTTAACCATCGCTGCTTTTTCAGGAATGCCGGGGCTCTTCATCACTTCATCTGCATTCAGTATTTGCAACTCAGTATGTTTGCCCTCTTCAAAAGCGATTCCCGCTTCCTGCAACTCGTTACGATACTCATTACTCAAAGAACTTGCGTCGGAAAGGAATACATCATACCCTTGTTGCTTCGCCAGCAGCGCAGCACCTACACCACTTTCGCCACCACCCAGTATGACAAACCTTTTACTCATCATCTGTTTCGATAAGTGTACGGAATTGGGTTCTTCATAAGTATTAGTTTTCAATACAACTGCACCACAATTCGATTGGATCAGAACATCATCAGTCTTCTACAGGGTTTCGGTACGGGGTTTTTCAGTAATATCTTTTCACTAACAGTTAACGTCGTATTTATCTTAGTTTCAATGTCACAATACTTAACACTACCAACAATACCGTTACAATCCAGAATCTCGTTACAATTTTCACCTCATGATATCCCTTCACCTGGTAGTGATGGTGCAATGGCGCCTTCAAAAACACTCTTCTCCCTTCTCCATATTTTTTCTTCGTATACTTGAAATAACCCACCTGCATCATCACACTCAGCGACTCGACAAAGAAGATTCCACAGAAGATGGGTATCAACAATTCCTTGTGAACAATAATGGCCAGTGAGGCTATAATACCACCCAATGTCAGGCTGCCTGTGTCTCCCATGAAAATCTGTGCGGGATACGAATTGTACCAGAGGAAACCAATACATGCCCCAATCAATGCTGCGATATAAATAGCTAATTCGCCGAGATTGGGTATGTACATGATATTGAGATAATCTGCAAACACCAGGTTGCCGCTGGCATAGGCAAATATGCCCAGCAATGTTCCGATGATGGCAGAGGTGCCTGTAGCAAGGCCATCTAATCCGTCTGTAAGATTGGCCCCGTTTGATACCGCTGTGATAATGAATATGACGACCAGTATGTAAAGCAGCCATGTGTATCCTCTCCAGGATGCCGGCAGCAGCTTGGAGTAGTTGAACTCATGATTTTTTACAAATGGGATTGTTGTCACAGTTGAATTATTTGCCTCAACGAAATATTTTGTTTTGCCATTCACCTCTTTGCTGAACACCGTTGAATCTGTTGGCGGAACTTTACCCACATATTCTCTCCAGATCTTCACTTCGCTATTGAAATAAAGAGTAGCACCAACAATTACACCCAAACCCACCTGTCCAAGTATCTTGAACCAGCCGGCTAATCCATCTTTATTTGACTTCTTATACTGCTCGCCTTTTTGCTGTGCCAGTTTCTTACCCCTTAGCTTCAGGTAATCATCAATAAAACCAATGGCGCCCATCCAAAGTGTACTGATGATCATCAGCTGCACATAAACCTTTGTCAGATCGGCCAGCAGAATGGTGGGTATCAGTATCGCCAGGATGATGATAATACCACCCATGGTCGGCGTTCCTCTTTTGCTCTCTTCGCCGGCAAGGCCCTCTTCCCTGATACTTTCACTTATCTGCTTTTTCTGTAAAAACTTTATCAGCTTCTTACCGTAAAAAGTGGTGATGAATAAAGAAAGTAATACCGCCATCAGCACCCGGAAGGTGATGAAGTCGAAGAGCCTGCTTCCCGGGAACTTTATCCCTTCACTGTTCAGCCAGTCAAATAAGTGATACAGCATGCTGGTTTGGTTACTTATCTAATAATTCAAAAAATTCTTTAACTACTTCTTTATCATCAAAGTGATTTCTCACTCCGTTTATCTCCTGGTATTTCTCATGTCCCTTTCCCGCAATCAGGATAATATCTTCCGGTTTTGCCAGGCTTATCGCCGTTTTGATTGCTTCTTTCCTGTCTACAATTGAGATATACTTTCTTTTATACGCCGCTGCTAATCCTTCTTCCATATCCTTTATAATCTGAACGGGGTCTTCTGTTCGTGGATTATCACTGGTAAAAATGGCCCTGTCACTGTGCTCACAGGCAGCTTCCGCCATCACGGGTCTTTTCGTTCTGTCCCTGTCACCGCCACAGCCAACTACTGTTATCACCTGTTCGAAACCTCTTTTCAGTTTTTTGATCGTTGCCAGCACATTCAGCAAAGCATCCGGGGTATGTGCATAATCAACAATGGCGATAATTTTTTCCTTAGGCGAAACGATATAATCAAACCTACCTTCTGCACCGGTCAGCATACTCATTGCTGTCAATACTTCTTGCTTATCTTCACCCAAACAGATGGCTGCACCATAAACTGCCAGCAGGTTGTAGGCATTGAATTCCCCGATCAGCCTGAAATGCACTTCTACTTCATTCACTGTCATCAGCAGGCCGTTCAGGCTGTTATCCAGGATCTTTCCTTTGAAATCAGCTACTGTCTTCAGGCTGTAGTAATACTTTTTTGCATTGGTATTCTGCAGCATTACTGTTCCCCGCTTGTCATCTGCATTGCTGATGGCAAAGGCAGATGAGGACAATGAATCAAAGAAGGCTTTCTTCACACGGATGTATTCATCAAAGGTTTTGTGATAATCGAGGTGATCATGAGTAATGTTGCTAAAAATGCCACCAGCATACTGTAAACCTGTTACCCTGTGCTGGTGCACAGCATGTGAACTTGTTTCCATGAACACATGACTGCAACCTTCATCCACCATTTGTCTCAGCATTTGGTTCAGGCTGATAGCATCAGGTGTTGTATGCGTAGCGGGTACTTTCTTATCACCAATCATATTCTCCACTGTGCTGATCAAACCGCATGTATATCCCAATCTTGTAAAGAGCTTATATAATAATGTTGCAATAGTTGTTTTTCCATTTGTTCCCGTTACCCCTACCAGTTTAAGTTTCTCAGCCGGCCTGCCATAAAAATTCATCGCCATATAGGAAGCTGCAGCTGCGCTATTCTCTACCTGCACATACACTATATCTTCCTTCTTCACAGCCGGCATTTCTTCAAAAATCACTACCCATGCACCGTTTTCTATTGCTTTATCAATGAACTGATGACCATCTGCTGCTGCACCTTTCACTGCAATGAAGGCTGAGCCTTTCTTCACTTTTCTCGAATCGATCTGTACATCACTCACCTCCACCGCTGTACTACCTGCTACCGACCTGATGTTTACCTTATATAGTATATCACTTAACAGCACTTGCTTTAACTTAACTCCAGTATTACGGTGATTCCTTTAGCCAATGCCGTTCCCGGCGCCACGGATTGCATGATCACTTTTCCCTTTCCTTTCACTGCCACTTTCAGTCCCATATTTTCCAGGAGGTGAATAGCGTCTTTTAAACCCATACCTCTTACATTGGGCATCACTTGTTGCTTTACAGAAACCGGCTTTACTACCGGCTGATTTTTTCCGGAATAAACATTTGCCCAATTATGCTGCAATGCTGAATCTGTAAAAGCAACATTCATATTCCTGTATACATTCTTTATATCATTTGTATTACCTGCGTAAAAGAATAGCGAACTGTCTTTTACAGCAGCATACATCGAAGAACTCTTCTGTTGAACATACATTGCATAAAGCTTGGTAGCAATCTCCCTGAATACAGGAGCGGCCAATGTGCCGCCATAGTGTGAGGCAGCATGAGGTTTGGTACGAATAACCACTATACAGGTATATTGCGGCTTATCTGCCGGGAAGTATCCCACAAAAGAAGCCTGGTAAACTCCATGAGCATACTTAATTGCACCATCGGATACATGTGCCGTACCGGTCTTACCTGCTACGGCAAATGGCATTCCTTTAAATACCCTTGTTGCAGTTCCATCCATTACGGTTGCTTCCATTGCAGATCTTGCTGCCTGTATCACATCCGGCCTTACCAGTTTCTCTTCCAGTACTGTTGGCTCAAACTTTTTTGTGATTATACCATTCCGCTGAATACTGCTCACCAGGTAAGGCTTCATCATCCTCCCGTTATTGGCAATGGCATTATATAATGTCAATGTGTGCAGCGGACTTACCTGTAAGCCATAACCAAAACTCATCCATAGCATATTGCCTTCAGCACTTCCTTTTTGATCCAATGGTGCCATGGTAGGCCTGGGAACATTAGCCAGGTCAATCGGCGATCTTACGTCCAGGTGAAACCGGTGCAGGTACTCTTTTAACTCAACTGGTTTTTGTGCAAATGCTTTGTATGCCAGTTTGCTCATGCCAACGTTAGAACTATGGGCAAAGCATTCTTTAACGGATAACACGGAACGGGGAGATCTTTCGGCGTCTGTAACAATTTTGTTTCCGACCTGCAATCTTCCTGCACTACCTACTTCTACCATATCATCAATCTTACTGGTGCCTTTTTCCAGAACGGATAAAAGTGTTGCCAGTTTAATAGTTGAACCTGGCTCTGTAGCTCTCAACGCATAATTATCATCCTCCCAGTAACTGCCATCAGGCCGGCGGCCAAGATTTGCGATTGCTTTTATTTTGCCGGTACTTGTTTCCATTACGATAGCAGTACCATATGGGCCTTCACATTGCAACATCATCCGCATCAGGGCCGTTTCAGTGATGTCCTGGATGTTTACATCTATGGTTGTATAAATATCTTTTCCGTTTTCCGGCTCGGTTTGAGAACCTTCGATCGGGATGGCGGTTCCCCCAGCGATATAACGAACCAGTTGCTGCCCGTTTTTTCCACTCAGCACAGAGTCATAACTCCTCTCAAGTCCTACATTCTGCTTCCTGAATTTATTATTGGCATCTTTAAACTCCCTTGACAGACCAATCGTTCTGTTGGCTAATAATCCAAAAGGTGTCTCTCTTTTACTGTTCACTTCTACGATGACACCGCTTCTGTTGCGACCCAATCTTACCAGTGGAAATTCACGAAAAGTTTTATACTCTTCAAAACTCAGTTTCTTTTTAAGCGGGAAGTATCTTTCATTTTTTCTGAAAGCCTGTTGCAGTTCTTTTTTGTATTGTGCTGCAGTCTTATCAGCAAAAAAGTCAGCCAGGGCAATAGCAAAAGAGTCAACATTTTCATGAAAACGCTTTCCTTTCTTTTCCCTCAAACCATCTGCATTAAAATCAATGTAAATATCAAAAGTAGGAATGGAGGTACTAAGCATCTGGCCGTCCTCGCTGTAGATAGTCCCCCTTTCGGCATCCAGTGTACGAAACTGCTGGTGAAGACTGTCACTCATACTCCGCCAGTGCTTGCCTTCAGCCTGCTGAATGTAGAATGCCCTGCCGAGTACAAATAAACTTAGTATAGTTATACCAAGAAAACTGAGATATACTCTCCAAAGTATGTCACGTTTTACTTCCAAGACCCTTCTGCTTGTGTTCGTTAGTTGTTCGTTGTATCCGTCCACCTTTCCGGTTCAGGGAAAGGATTTTAGTTGTTCGTTCCTAATTCTGACTGCTCGTCATACTGTCCTTCAAGACCACCGGTGACTGAGTCAGCTCCTTTAACCCCAATGGTTCAACCGCTTTGACAAGCACACTTTGCTTACTCTGGTACATCACCTTGCTTTTCACTGCTATATATTCGTACTTCAGTTCTTTTACTTCTTTAGCAGTCTTGTTGATCTTACGAATGGTCTTATCTGCATAATGACCATTGTAGATATACACTACCGCCAGCACTGCGAGGAACAAAAAGAACGGCACCTGTTTTACGATGGACTGATAATTCAGCCAGCGCTTCCATCCTGCTGAGGCAGGGCCGGATTGTGTGTCCCGTTCTTTTGGATTTTGCTGTTCCTGCATACATGAGTTGTTAGCTCGTTAGTTTGGTTTTTCATCTTCTCTTTTGAGAAGGGTTGATTTCAAAGGATATAGATTTTCCAGATTTTTATACCCTCTATATTTACTACTGTTATTCTTTTATACCATCATCACTTTCTCTGCCACTCTCAACTTTGCACTTCTTGATCTTGGGTTTTGTTTCAGCTCTTTTTCCGAAGGAAGTATTGGTTTCCTGTTTACAATCATAAGCTCATTTACTGTTTCTGTATTGATAAAGGGATTCTCCTCCGGTTCATCAAATGAACCACGACGAAAAAAGTTCTTTACCAGCCTGTCCTCGATGGAATGAAACGTAATGATGGCAACACGGCCGCCTGGTTTTAACAGGGATGGAATCTGCTGCAGCATTTCTTTCAATGCACCTAATTCATCGTTCACTTCAATGCGCAAAGCCTGGAAAACCTGGGCGAAGTACTTATTCGGATTTCCTTTTACAATTTCCCGGAGTGCATTCTTAAACGCATCGATCGTTTTTAGCGATGTTGTGCTGCGAACCTGAACAATAGTTTTGGCTAAAGTTTTGGCATTGGTAACTTCCCCATACTGTTCAAAAAGTTTGTGCAATCGCTGTTCAGTATAGGTACTCACCACATCAAATGCGGTCAGCGCCTGTCGCTGATCCATCCGCATATCCAGTTCAGCATTGTGGCGGGTGGAGAAACCTCTCTCAGCTTCGTCAAACTGGTGACTGCTTACGCCAAGATCGGCCATAATACCATCAACCGCTGTTATCCCCTCCAGTCTCAGAAAACGCTGCAGGTGCCGAAAATTGTGTGAAACAAAAATTAATCTTTCGTCGGCAGGCAGGTTTTTCTTCGCATCGGCATCCTGGTCAAAACCGACCAGTTTGCCTTTTGCACCCAAGTGTTCAAGAATGGCCTTTGAGTGACCACCCCCTCCAAAAGTGCAATCCACATATACTCCTTCGGGATTGATGCGAAGGCCATCGATGACCTCGTTTAACAAAACCGGAACATGGTAAACAGGTTCGCTCATGAGCATCGGTTAATTGTTATCCTTCGCCATCACTTCCTTCGCCAGGTTGCTAAATGCATCCGGTGAATAAGAGTCAAAGAACTTTTTGTACGTATTACTATCCCAGATTTCAATTTTATTGACCGCTGCCACCAGCACTATATCTTTTTGCAAACCCGCATGGTCTTTCAGGTTTGGCGGCACCAGCAACCTGCCCGCTGTGTCCGGCTCCACGAAAGTGGCGCCATTCAAAAAGTAGCGGCGAAACTCCCTCACCTTGGGGTCGAAGTCGTTCAGTTTACTGATGTCTGCAAAGAGCGGTTCCCAGTTTTTTACCGGGTAAAGAGCCAAACATTTTTCAAAACCCCTGTTGATAACGAAACGAGGTGTTTCCTCTTCCGGCAATTGCTTTTTGAACCCCGCCGGGAGGAGGAACCGCCCCTTGGCGTCCAAAGTAGCCTCGAATTCTCCGAGAAAGCCTGTCATTATCAGTGAATTGGGTCAATTTTGAATTAATTGACACAAAATAACACTTTTTCCCACTTAAATACCAAATTTTTCCATTTTTCTTTTTTCCACCATCAAATTTTTCCCGAAAGCCAATACAGTAAAGGGTTTCAGCCGGTGTGGGAAAAATTTGAAACAAATTGAGGTGAATAGACTGTGAATTACGGTGGAAAAGCTGTGGATTGTGTAATTAAGGAGGCAATTCAGATATTTGCACCTCACCATATACAACAGTCAGTTGTGTTATGACAGATCCAAAGAAAATATCCATACAGGATTATACCTACCTGCTTCCCGAAGAACGGATTGCCAAATATCCACTGGCAGAAAGAGATGCTTCCAAACTTCTTATTTATAGAGAAGGAGCGATTAAAGAGGATAACTATAAAAATATAGCTGCCTACATTCCGGAAGATTCCTTACTTATTTTTAATAATACCAAAGTAGTGGAAGCAAGATTGCTTTTCCAAAAACCTTCCGGAGGTGTTATTGAAATATTTTGCCTGGAACCTCATGAACAATATCCTGACATTACCACAGCCATGCTGCAAAAAGAAAAAGTATGGTGGAACTGCTTAGTAGGCGGAGCATCTAAATGGAAACCGGGACAGGTTTTAGAAAAGAAACTTATGGCTGAAGGAAAAGAAATATCACTATCAGCCAGTTGTATTGAAAAAAAACCGGGTTCATTTACGATCGAAATGGTATGGTCACCTGGCTCACTGAGTTTTGCAGAAGTTCTGCATCATTGCGGTGCGATACCTTTACCTCCCTACATCAAAAGAGCAGCAGAAGAAGGTGATAAAGAAAGATACCAGACCGTTTATGCTCATTTTGATGGTTCTGTAGCAGCACCAACAGCCGGTCTTCATTTCACTGAAAAATTATTCGCTGACCTCGGAGAAAAAAATATTCTCACCGATTTTGTAACGCTGCATGTGGGCGCCGGAACATTTAAGCCGGTGAAAAGCGATACCATGGCGGATCATGAAATGCATGCAGAATGGATCGATGTTTCGAAGAAAACCATTCAACACATCATGGGCAACCCGGATAAGAAAATTGTGGCCGTTGGGACTACTTCGCTGAGAACACTGGAAAGTTTGTATTGGCTCGGCGTAATGAGCCGTATACAGGAGAGAGATAAAGAAAAGACAGAATTCCTTCAGCTTGGACAATGGGATGCTTACGAATTTGATCAGTATAAAATAAGTGCTGTGGATGCATTATCATCGCTACTGGAATGGATGAACAGGAATAAACTGGAAAGACTTGTAACTAAAACACAACTATTGATTGCACCGGGCTATCAATTCAAAATTGCAAAAGGTCTGGTTACCAATTTTCATCAACCGCAGTCCACCCTTCTTCTCCTGGTCGCTGCATTAATTGGCGACGATTGGAAAAAAGTATACGAATATGCATTGAAGAATGATTTCCGGTTTCTGAGTTATGGAGATGGAAGCCTGCTTTGGAGAAACAGTTAGGATTTCTTCAATGGAAGCTCAACGGTAAATGTACTGCCTTTACCCAGGGTGCTTTCAGCTTTTATATCGCCATCATGAGCTTCTACCATTGTCTTAACATAGCTTAAACCAAGGCCAAAACCTTTTACATTATGTACATTACCGGTATGGGCCCTGTAAAAACGTTCAAATATCCTTTTTACAGTATCCCTGCTCATGCCAATTCCGTTGTCTTCAATTCGCATGATAAACTTTTTGGCGTTTGATTGGGTAGAAAGCTTTATTAATGGCGGAATGTTTTCCTTGGCATACTTAACTGCATTATCCACCAGGTTATTGACGAGATTAGAAAAATGAACTTCGTCTGCACTGATCAGATCGTTTTGTGCATTCAGTTGCAATTCCACTTTTCCACTTTTAATGTCTAATTGCAAAGCGAAATTATCCACGACATCTTTAATCACTTCATGTACATGAACCGGCTTCAGGTTCAGGTCCACCTCCTGTTTTTCAAGTTGAGAGGCCTTTAAAATTGTTTCCACCTGCCGGTTCATCCGCTGGTTTTCTTCTTTGATGATACTGCTGAAATAGCCCAGCTTTTCCCTGTCCTGTTGCACTTTTTCATTTCGCATGGCATCTACTGCCAAAGAAATAGTGGCAATAGGTGTTTTGAATTCATGCGTCATATTATTAATGAAATCATTTTTTATCTCCCCCAGCTTCTTTTGCCGCAACATTGTTCTTACTGTAAGGTAAAAAGCTGAAAGAATAATAATAGTAAATAAACCAGACATCAGGATACGCCACTTCAATGACTGTAAGGCCTGGCTTTCAACATTGGGAACAACAACTATCAGCACTTCATTGGGAGCAAGATTCTCCCCTGCACTTCCGCTGGGTGCAGTTAAAGGAGTAATAAAGGGCTTGTTTTCTGTATTCTCGTAATAGGCAACAAAATTTTCTGACTGACGTTCAAAATAATTCTCTATCCCGTTTTTTCCAAATGAAGCAATCCCAAATTCAAACTTAATGTCTTTTAATCCTCTTTCAATAAGTGCTTTCCGAAGTTTTACCCTGATCTCCTCAACCGTTAATTGCTTGCCAATCGTAAAAGGCCGGGAAAGGTCAAAAGATAATCCATCGAAAAGGTTTGATTTTTTTCCACCTGCTGCATAACTGCCTTTTCGTTCTCCCAGTTCTTCACCCACTACTTTTGTAGCCTCTTCTACTTTCTGAAGTATTTGTTCTTCTTTTAGCAACAGCATATTCTTAAGCCATGAAATCTGGATAGCTATAATGCCCACCAGTGAAAGGCTAATCAAAACTGTTATGATGGTAAAAATGCGTTTCACAAAAAATTTACAAACCTGAAAGATAAATGGTTTTCTTAAAACAGATCGTTGTTGCAAAAATACATTTCCATTTCCGGCAGCCATCCCCTGCATTGGGTATATGGCTGATTTTAACGGTGTTTTACCAATCACATAATAATATGCCGGCATATTGCTTTGGTTGGCACATATCCCTTTTTTTAAACAGCTTTTTTGCAAAATGATTTTATATACTAAATTGAAGTATGATTGAACCTGCACCCGGCGTTTTATTGATAGCTGATCCCTTTCTGAAAGATCCTAACTTTCTTCGCACCGTTGTTTTTTTATGCGAGCATAAAGAGGAAGGAAGTTTCGGTTTTGTTTTGAACCGCCAATATGAAAATACGTTGGATGAACTGATCCCCGAACTGGAAGGACATAAATTACCAGTATACTACGGCGGGCCGGTTCAGTTAGATTCCCTGCATTTTCTGCATCAATACCCCGACCTTATTCCCGGAGGACAGGAAGTGATCAAAGGTGTATACTGGGGTGGTGATTTTGAAGCCCTCGTCAACATGATAAAGAATAATGAGATTGATGAAAAGAAGATCCGTTTTTATATTGGCTATTCAGGTTGGAGCGAAGGACAACTGGAAGGGGAAATGAAAGAAAAGACATGGCTGACAGTAAAGGCCAATCGCAAACTTGTTTTCCATAATGATCACCAGGAAATATGGAAAGATTCGTTGAAACACCTGGGAGGAGATTATGAAATAATGGTCAACTTTCCGATCGATCCGCAGCTTAACTGATTCACTTCTCTTCTGATCTTATAACAAAAAACCGGTTTTTATGAAACGCCTTTTACTTATCCCGTTTGCATTCCTTATTATGATGTTGTCCGGGTGCAGTGTGTTGAAGAATTCCGGCCTTATTCCAACTGAACTGGAAATGGCACTTGGGCTGAAAGACGCCTTGTCACAGGGATTGTTTAAAGGCTTTGATGCTTTTGCCAATCCTGAAGGAAACCCATTGGTACGTTTTGCATTTCCCGGAGAAGCCGAAAAAATTGAAAAGACATTAAGAGACCTGGGCTTTGATAAAGCAATAAACCAGGTAACCGGCAAATTCACCCGGGCCATGTCTTCTGCTGTGAATGTAGCCAGGCCCTTATTTTTTGACGCAGTAAAGAAAATGACGATAAAAGATGCTGCCAAAATCCTGGTGACCGATAACACCCATGCTGCCACAGATTACTTCAAACAAACCATGAAGCCGGGATTGATGACAGCCTTCCGGCCAATTGTAGACAGTACAATTAAAACCGAAAAAGCAGATGAAGAGTGGAAAGGTATTACCAGCATTTATAATAGTATCCCTTTCATCAACAAACCGCTGGAAAACAGCCTGACTGATTTCATCTCTGCGAGGATAATAGATCTGATGTTTTTGATGGTAGCAAATGAAGAAGAACAAATACGGACCAAATATGAATTGAGAAAGACCGATCTGATGCGAAAGGTGTTTACCTGGGCAGAGGGAGAGTTAAAGAAAAGAATTGCAAATCCTAAATAACATTAAATGAGAGCTTTTCGAATATTTGCCATTTTAATAATTACATTCTTCTGTGTTACTTCTTGTGGTCCAGTAAGGCAAGTACTATTCAGAGAAGCATACAACGATAAATTCTTTGAGATATCAATAGATAGTTTCCGGTATAAGAAAGAAAATTATAGAACACTTGTTGGAATATTCAAAGACAGTGCAAACAGGCATCTTACCCGATATCAAATTCAGGAGACTTGTGGTTGTATCAGTAAATCGATTAACCCGAAAAATCAATGGAGGCTTTCAACTCAGCTTCCTGTTAACGTAATATTAACTAAGGAAGACCTTTACGCATTTAAGAAATTCTCAGAATTTCCTTCAATTGAAAAATTTTGCTCCAAAAGTCTGTTAGACTCCGCAAAAGGATTTATTGAAATAAAAAAAGCAAAAAAACCCTCCCGGTAGGGGAGGGTTCATAATTTGTTTTCAAAATCCGGACACCTGGTGGTTTTTCCAGTTCGTTATCCTATTTCAGTGGCTCCTTCAACCAATACAGTCACCCTGTTATTCAATACTTCCACAAAACCGCCCTGTATATCAAAGTTGGCCACATGATTCTGTTTGTCTTTCAGCACTTTTACACGGCCGGCTTTCAAAGCACTCACTAACGGGGCATGTTTTTCCAGTACTTCAAATGAGCCGCTGATGCCGGGCATCTGCACACCATACACTTCGCCGCTGTATAGCTTTTTTTCCGGAGTTAGTATTTCTAAGTTCATTGTTTCTGGTTTCTTGTTACTGGTAACTGGTTAAAGTAACCGGTTTAGCCTTGTGCG
This sequence comes from uncultured Chitinophaga sp., assembly GCA_964409055.1. Classification (GTDB taxonomy): domain Bacteria; phylum Bacteroidota; class Bacteroidia; order Chitinophagales; family Chitinophagaceae; genus JJ008. Next base: position 22,023 of record CAYPBW010000012.1, read on the forward strand.
GCTGCTAATAATTTTTTGCCTTTTTCAATAGCGTCATCAATTGTACCAACCAGGTTGAAGGCTGCTTCAGGATACTCATCCACTTCTCCGTCCATAATCATGTTGAAACCACGGATTGTTTCTTCGATAGGCACCAGTACTCCTTTCAAACCAGTGAAGGCTTCTGCCACATGGAATGGTTGTGAAAGGAAGCGCTGCACCCTTCTTGCACGGCTCACCACCAGTTTATCTTCATCACTCAATTCATCCATACCAAGGATAGCAATGATATCCTGCAGTTCTTTATAACGCTGTAACATTGATTTCACCCTGTTGGCGCAATTGTAATGCGCTTCGCCCACTACCAGTGGTGAAAGAATCCTGGAAGTAGAATCCAGCGGGTCAACCGCAGGATAGATACCTAAGTCAGCGATCTTTCTTGACAATACCGTTGTAGCATCCAGGTGAGCAAAGGTTGTAGCCGGTGCAGGGTCAGTAAGGTCATCCGCAGGTACGTAAACGGCCTGTACAGAAGTGATAGAACCGTTATTGGTTGAAGTGATTCGCTCCTGCATGATACCCATCTCAGTAGCCAGCGTTGGCTGGTAACCCACCGCTGAAGGCATACGACCCAGCAGGGCTGATACCTCAGAACCGGCCTGTGTGAAACGGAAGATATTATCCACGAAGAACAGGATGTCACGGCCTTTGCCCTGTCCGTCACCATCACGATAGTACTCAGCGATAGTCAAACCAGACAAAGCCACCCTTGCCCTGGCTCCGGGAGGCTCGTTCATCTGTCCGAATACGAAAGTGGCTTTTGAATCGGCCAGTTCTTTCATATCCACTTTGCTCAAATCCCATCCGCCTTCTTCCATGCTATGTTTGAAAGCATCACCATATTTCATGATACCTGCTTCGATCATTTCCCTCATCAGGTCATTTCCTTCACGGGTCCTTTCACCTACACCGGCAAAAACTGATAAACCAGAATAGGCTTTAGCAATATTATTGATCAGCTCCTGGATCAATACCGTTTTACCAACACCGGCACCACCAAACAGACCGATCTTACCTCCCTTTGCATAGGGTTCGATGAGGTCAATTACTTTAATACCTGTGAAAAGTACTTCAGTAGCAGTACTCAGGTTCTCAAATGTCGGGGGCAGGTTGTGGATCGGACGACCACCCTCTTTAGATACGGCAGGCAAACCATCGATCGGATCGCCGGTAACATTGAACAAACGACCCTTGATACCTTCACCTACCGGCATGGCAATCGCTTTTCCGGTATCAACCACCTGTGTGCCGCGAACGATACCTTCGGTACCATCCATCGCAATAGTACGAACACTATCTTCTCCCAGGTGCTGCTGTACTTCCAGCACCAGTATATCACCATTTTCTCTTTTCAGTTCCAAAGCGTTGTAGATCTCAGGAAGTTTACCATCAAACTGTACGTCGATAACCGCACCGATTACCTGTTTTACTTTACCAACATTTGCCATATAAGGAGTTTAAATATGAGGTTTGATTTCAGGCCGCAAAGGTAAGGGTGCAGGTCTAATCTGCCAATTTGATAAACAAAGATTTTTGGCTGTGGAAAAGGGGTTGAAAACCGGTCCTAACCCGTTGTCAGGCAAAGAGAAAAGGAAGTCCCAGCTAGCCCTTCTTTTGGATAATAATACCCAGTGAGGTAACTACAAAACGACCCACCTGGAGTTTGACATGAATATCCTGCCGGTGTGGTGTAACATCCACCTCGTAGTCTTCTGGTTGTCCGCCAATGGAAAAATCAGTTTCTTCCACAAAATGCCCCTCATTTCTCAGTTCATTTACAATATGTTCGATGTCCCGATGCCGGAAAATGACGGTGTCATTGTTATCCTGTGTCTCATCGTTGGAGGAAATATTATACTCTGTAGTATGCACCGACCACCCGCCCGGTTTTAATGTTTTCAACTGGTTCTTCAGGAACATAAGGCCCCTTTCGATAGAACCAAGGTGCTCAAAAGCACAACTTGACCAGTTAAAATCAAACCCTTCCAGGTTATCCGGAATTTCATTCATATCAACTGGCCTGTACCGAACTCTTTCTTTAAGAACGGTGTCATTGCAGAGGTTTCTGGTATTCAATGATTCCAAGCCGAAACAAAGTTGGTTATCTGCAGTCCACCCTTTCTCAACTCCTTTTTCCGGTAAAATATCCGTAGCCAGAATATCACATCCATATTTGGCAAAAATAGATGGCGCCGGCTCTGTACCCACGGCAAACACCAATCCTTTCTTCCCGGGTGTGATGCATCCTCTTTCCCACAAAGCCTGCATGTTGTAAACAAATTCCCACTGCTTTCGGTGAAACCGCGGTGCTTCATTCAGTTCGGTGCACCACCATTTATACCAACTGCTGTGAAAATCCTGTGCCTTGCATAATTCAGTCCTTCGCCTTCCGGCATCCTGAACAAGGGTCGATTGCCATTCTCTTTGCGGCATTTGATTTATTTTTTGGCGGCCATTTCTTTATACAGAGAGAGGTATTCTTTTGCCTTCTCTTTCCAGTCGAACAATTTTCCCCTCTGCCTGATTTTGTCAGCCAGGCCATTCTTTGAATATTCAGCCAGGCCTTTGTCAAAGACTTGTTTCAAATGATCCTTTTCAAATGTTTGAAAATAAAAAGCAGTGTCGCCAGCTATTTCCGGCAGCGATGTAAAAGAAGAAAGAAAAAGAGGTTTTCCAAACTGCATTACTTCTACCACAGGTGCCCCAAATCCTTCTGCCAGTGAGGGATGAACAAAAGCCAGGCAATGCTGGAAATACCAGGCTTTCTCTCCTTCTGAAACCGGCCCCGGCAGATGCAGGCGGTCTGCTACTCCCATTCTCTTTGCCTGTTGCAGCATTGCATTGACATAATCCGGTTCATCTAATCTCCCTGCAATCACCATCTCTATGCCTTCATTCTCCAGTAAGGGAAGCAATACATGATAATTCTTTTTTCGGTTTATATAACCCATACCGAAAACAAAAGGTCTTGCAGGCCGGTAAGAATAATTTTCCAGCTGCGGTTCATGTACCTTATGTGTTCCGTTGTGAATGACATAAACGGGTTTGCCTTTTACATCGCAATGCTTCAATACATCAGTTTTTGTAAAGTCAGATATACATACCAGTGCATCTGATTTGTCTATAAGTGACTGTGTGTGCATAAGGCTTCTTGTTTGTTCATCTGCAGATTTACCCTCATGCAACGGATTAAGGTCATGAATGGTAAGCAGAATCTTCGTATCCGGATACTTTCTTTTATCCGGTAAAATACGACCCGACTGGAATGGCGCATGCCATATTGAACAATCCTTCACAACCGGATTTAAAAAATTCCAGAATCTCTTTTTCTCAATAATGGTTTTGGCATCAGCGCCAAAGGAGTTCTTTTCTGCCGGTGGTATATAAAAAGCTATTTCAAGCATTTCCTCCTTTTCCAAAAGCTCCTGTACTGCATTACCCAGGTTGAGACAGTAGTGGTACAACCCGGAATGTGGGTGCTTCATCAAATCACAATCCAGTACTATTCTTTTCTTTCTTCCTGTCATATCTAACCAATCTTATCAGACTTTAGTGCAACTTAAGCATTCGAATGTAATCTCCGGCTGATAAAAATCTTACCATCGCCTTTTGTTACATTTAATTAACCAGTGTTTACAAACCGTAGTAGAATCATGTTGCAGTGTGAATAAGATCAGCGGATTATAATGTCATTTAGTATGATTTTTGAAACAATGAATTAATTCCCAAAACCGTACAATGCACCGGATTGTTTTTGATTGCGAAAGAATGAAATATCCCGACACGGGACTGTATCATTATTGTCTGAACCTTGGAAAACACCTGGAAAAAAACATCAACCTGCAACAAGAGAAGCTGTTTTTTTATACGCCGCCCTATGAGCAGAATTGGTCATTCGACAAGGCTAATCATTTAACCCAGCATCCGCTCCATAAATTCAGGATGCCATCGCTTGATGGATTCGACATCTGGCATGGTACCTACCAGAACACCAACTACCTGCCTTTTCGAAATAAGAAAATAAAAGTTGTCCTTTCCATCCATGACCTTAACTTTCTGTACGACGAAAAGAAATCGCCTGCCAAAAAACAAAAATACCTGAACCATGTGCAGCGTTTAATTGACCGGGCCAATGCCATTGTTTGCATTTCAGAATTCAGCAAACAGGATGTGCTGAAACACTGTAATACCGGTAACAAACCTTTATATACCATTTACAATGGCACCAACCTGCTGCTACAGCCTGAACTCACCCCAAAATCATACAGGCCCAAAAAACCCTTTCTCTTTTCTATTGGTGTCATCCATCGAAAAAAGAATTTCCATGTGTTGCTGCCACTATTAAAAAAGAATACCATGGAATTACTTATAGCCGGCAAGCCGGATGATGATCACTATGTATCACTCTTGAAAAGAGAATCAAAAAAACTGGGCGTCGAAGAAAATGTGCATTTGCTGGGAAAAGTATCTGAAAAAGAAAAGTCCTGGTATTATAATAATTGCAGCGCTTTTGCCTTGCCTTCCGTTTCGGAAGGGTTCGGCTTGCCAGTTACCGAAGCCATGAGCTGCGGCAAGCCCTTATTCCTGTCCCGCAGAACAGCCCTGCCGGAAATTGGCGGCGATGTTTCTTTTTATTTTAATGATTTTAACCCTGATCATATGAATGAGGTGTTTGAAGCAGGAATGAAGAATTATAATAGTAATGGATTAAGGGACCGTATACGGGAAAGAGGCAGAAACTTCAATTGGGACAGGGCTGCAAAACAATACCTGGAAGTTTACCGCTCATTATATTAAATATCTTTACCGGTACAAATGAAAGTTTACAGAAGACTGCTCTCCTATGCCCGGCCGTTCCGGTGGTTCGTGATACCATTTTTTATCTTCACTATACTGGCCGTTATTTTCAGCGTATTTCAGTTTGCCCTGATCATTCCATTGCTGAATGTATTATTCAATCCGGTAACAGGCGCTGAAACTGCAGCAGCACCTGCTTTTTCGCTTTCCACCAGTTTCTTCCGTGATATTTTTTATTATGAAGTATACAGACTGAAAGCCATTAACCCTGTTTATGCGTTATATTTTATCACTTCCATAATTGTGCTGGCTGTTTTACTCACCAACCTGTTTCGCTACCTGGCACAGCGCACATTGATAAAGGCAAGAACCCTGCTGGTTAAACGAATCAGGGAAGCCCTGTTTGAAAAGATCAATCACCTGCACATGGGCTTTTTTACCAAAGAACATAAAGGAGACCTCATTTCCCGGATGAATGCTGATGTATTCGAGATTGAAGGGGTGGCTGCCAATTCCCTGGAGGTTTTGTTCAAAGAACCCTCACTTGTTATTGGTTATTTCGTGGCGCTGTTCGCTATTTCAACCCAGCTCACACTCTTCACCCTGTTCATTATACCTGTATCCGCATTGGGCATTGCATTTGTTCAAAAGAAATTAAAAAGGGATGCCAAAGATGCCCAGGCTTCCATTGGACGTTTGTTGACGATCATGGATGAAACATTAACGGGCATGCGGATCATCCGGGCTTTCAATGCTACTGGTTTTACCTTGAAAAAATTCAGCCGTGAAAATGATTTTTACAGACGAGCCAGCTTACAGGGTTTCAAAAGAAGAGAAATGGCCCCTGCCTTTTCGGAAGCAGCCGGCGTAATGGTGGTAGCCGGTATTTTGCTTTATGGGGGAAGCCTGATTTTGAAAAACGGGCAAAGTGCTGCCGGCATACAGGCCAGTGAGTTTATAGCTTTTATTGCCATTTTCTCACAGGTATTAAGACCCGCCAAAGCCATGGTAATAGCCGGAGCCAATATTCAGCGGGGCCGCGGGGCCGGTGAAAGAATACTGGAGATCATTGATAAACCCATTGAAGTAACAGATAAAGAAGATGCGGTTGAGCTTACGGCATTTAAACATTCGGTGGAATTCAGAAATGTACATTTCTCATACAACGATACACCTGTTTTAATTGACATAAGTTTTACCATACCCAAAGGAAAAACTATTGCCCTGATCGGGGCTTCCGGTGTAGGCAAATCAACCATTGCAGACCTGATACCCCGGTTCTATGATGTAAAAAGCGGGGCAGTTTTCATTGATGGTGTGGATGTAAGAGACTATAAAATGGAATCGCTGCGTAGTGTAATGAGCTTTGTAACCCAGGAAATATTTCTCTTCAACGATACGATATTTAATAACATAGCCCTGGGTCGCCCGGATGCAACAGAAGAAGAAGTAATTGCTGCTGCCAAAATAGCCAATGCCCATGATTTCATACTGCAAACGGAAAATGGTTATCAAACCATCACCGGCGACCGGGGTATTCGTTTATCAGGCGGGCAACGTCAGCGATTGTGTATAGCAAGAGCTGTACTGAAAGATCCTTCCATCCTCATATTAGATGAAGCCACTTCTGCCCTCGATACAGAATCGGAAAGAGCCGTTCAGGAAGCACTGAGTCAACTCATGAAAGGCAGAACTACGCTGGTCATTGCCCACCGCCTCAGTACCATCAAAGAAGCAGATGAAATAATTGTACTGCATGA
>CAYPBW010000013.1:0-28611 GCA_964409055.1 uncultured Chitinophaga sp.
ATATTGCTGAATTCTGGGATGATTTGGGCAACCGGACGATTGTAGAAGGACATGTAATGTTTACTGCTAAAAAGTTTTCTCCTCCCGGTCATTGGATGAATATTGTAGGGATAGCTGCTGAAAAAGTAAAAGTGGATTTTTCAACTACTGTTTATGCATATGCGAAAACAGCTATTGCCATGTTTGATGCATTTATTCAGTGCTGGGATGAAAAATACAGGAGCAACCTGGTGAGACCGGAAACAGTGATCAATAAATATCTTGACCCGGATTGGAGGCCTTATTTACAAACACCGCCTTTTCCTGAATATACCTGCGGGCACAGCACGGTTTCTGCTTCAGCTGCTGAAGCACTAACGGATATTTTTGGAGACAATTTCGCTTATACCGATACTTCCGAACTGGAATTTGGCATAAAAAACAGGTCTTTTACTTCTTTCCGGCAGGCAGCTATTGAAAACAACTGGGCAAGATTTTATGGGGGCATACATTTTCATCATTCTTGCCTCATCAGCACAGATCATGGGAAAATGGTAGGAGACCTGGTAAACCAACGTTTAAAAATGAAAATTAAATAAAAACCTAAAAAATTGAGAAAGGCAGCTGCCATATTACTGATTGCAGTTTACCTGGTTAACCTGGCGGGTGGTGCCATTTTATTTGAATACCTTATTCAGAAAAATGACCGGTTGTTAACCGAACGGATTGATGAGGGAGACTATGACCTTTCTCAATTAATGGAAGTGAAGGTTCCGTTGCGCTTACACTATTACTCAAGTTCGCTTAATTACGAAAGATATTACGGAGAAGCCGAGGTGGATGGCCGCTACTATAGCTATGTAATGCGGAAAGTAATAAACGATACTGTCTATATATTGTGCCTGCCTAATAATGGAAAGGTGGAATTAAAGAAAGCTAAAGTAAGTGCCGGATTAATAGCCGCAGATTTTGGAGGCACAACTGATCCTTACCAATCAAAAGGGAAAGAAGGGAAAAAGCAGCTTTCACTAACCGAATGTCTTACTAAGGGTATTTTTTACGAGGCAATGAAGCAGAGGCTGAAAAAAGAACGGTTGTGTGACAGAAGCAGCAAGCAAATTCTGAAAGGGTTTGAACAGGATTCAGAAAAACCACCAGAACATGAAAACAGGTATTATGCAGAAAGTCATTATGACTTCTGCGTGTTACATCATATAACTGAAGATGACCAGGTAAATTTTAATCATACAGTACGAAAAGAGGGGGTGATTTAGGTGGCCGGTTTCATGTTTGGATGTAACACAGTTTGACTCAGCAACCAACAATTACATCTAAACCAACGTGTATGAGAAGAATTATCACAATACTTGTTTTTGGACTCGTATATAAATTTTCGGCGGCGCAAGGCTGTGTTGCCATACGCAGCAATGGAAACAGCTGCAGCTTAGGTAAACCGGAAAATATAAAAGGCTGGCAACTGAATATGAACAACAGGTACTTCAGGTCATATAAACATTTTGTAGGTACAATAGAGCAAAAGCACCGGGTTGATAGTTCAACCGAAGTGATTAATCACTCTTATTCCCTGGATATTACAGCTACCCGGATTTTTAACCACCGCTGGTCATTATCATTCACTGTTCCCGTTATTTCAAATGCAAGGTCATCCAAATATGAACATTATGGTAATGCAAGTAAAAGCCCGAATGCAAGAAGGACTACTAGGTCTTTCGGCATAGGCGATGCGAGGCTCGTATTATACAGGTGGTTATTTGATCCGCTAAAATCAAAGAAAGGGAATGTGCAGGCGGGGTTTGGAATAAAGCTTCCAACAGGTGATTATCGTTACCAGGACTATTTCTACCGGAATGATTCCACCTCTGCATTTGGTCCTGTCGATCAGTCCATTCAGTTAGGAGATGGGGGTACCGGCATTACGATGGAATTAAAAGGGTTTTATAGCTTTTCCCATCAGTTGGGTATTTATGGTGATATATATTACCTGATTAATCCCAGGGAACAGAATGGGGTTTCTACTGCAAGAGGTGGTACTCCCAGTGTAACTGCGTTACGATATTTTACGAGTACAATGAGTGTGCCGGACCAGTATATGATGAGGGTTGGTGCAAATTATATGATAAAGCAATTTACTTTTTCCGGTGGTATCCGAATGGAAGGGATACCTGCCAGTGATTTGGCGGGAGGCGATAAGGGTTTCAGAAGACCAGGCTATGTAATTTCCGCAGAACCGGTGGTCAGCTGTATGATGAAGAAAATGGATCTGTATCTGTCTGTTCCTGTTGCATTGCAACGAAACAGGACGCAGAGTTATGCTGATAAATTGCAAACAGCAGCAACCGGCAATACCGTACATGGTGATGCGGCATTTGCAGACTACTCAATTAACCTTGGGTGTACAATCAGACTTTGATATAAATTTTATTATAGCATGAAAAAAACAACAGGACTTTTATTGGTGTGCTTCTACACACTCTTTGTATGCGGCGATTGTTCCAAAAAAAATGGTAATGATCCGGTGCCACCACCGCCACCGCCTGCGCCCACTAATGATGTGGAGATGTGGCTGACTAAAGGCGACCAGTCTGCTTTATTGCAAAAGCAAACGGATATACTTTCATTCGGCACTACTGCCAACAGTTTTCCCAATATTGATATTGATTCAGCAACCGCTTATCAGTCTGTTGACGGATTTGGATACACATTGACGGGAAGCAGTGCTTACCTGATCAGGCGGATGGGAACGGCTGAGTCTGCAGCGTTACTCAATGAGTTGTTTGGGTCGAATGGCATTGGGGTAAGTTATATCCGTATCAGTATAGGTGCTTCTGATCTGAGTCCTGCTGTTTTTAGTTACAATGATATGCCGACCGGACAAACCGATCCTACACTGGCTAATTTTAGTTTGGCTAATGATACGGTCGACCTGATACCAGTACTGAAACAGGTTCTCCAGATCAATCCTAATATCAAGATCATGGGTTCTCCCTGGAGTGCACCGGTATGGATGAAGAATAATGGCAGTACGATTGGCGGCAGTTTGCAACCCCAGTATTATGCGGTCTATGCACAGTATTTTGTCAAGTATATTCAGCAGATGCAGGCAAGAGGTGTGCCTGTACATGCTGTTACGGTACAAAATGAGCCTGAACATGGAGGAAATAATCCAAGTATGGTGATGACCGCTGCCCAGCAGGCTGATTTTGTGAAGAATCATTTAGGGCCGGCATTCCAAACGGCCGGCATTACTACCAAAATCATTGTATGGGATCATAACTGTGATAATCCCAATTACCCGATAACTATTATGAATGATGCGGCTGCCAAAGCTTATGTAGATGGTTCAGCTTTTCATTTATATGCGGGTGATATCAGTGCATTGTCCACTGTGCGGACAGCACACCCTGATAAAAATTTATACTTTACTGAACAGTGGACCGGTGCCAACGGCAGTTTTAGCGGAGACCTTGCATGGCATATCAAGAATGTAATCATTGGATCCATGCGAAACTGGAGCCGCAATGCGTTAGAATGGAATTTGGCCAATGATCCGGCTTTTGGTCCACACACACCCGGAGGCTGTTCAGAGTGTAAAGGCGCTGTCACTATCAGTGGTTCTGCTTTCAGCCGTAATGTTAGTTATTACATCATCGCCCATGCATCCAAGTTTGTTCCGGCAGGTTCGGTCAGGATTGCCAGTAACATGGCAACCAACCTGCCCAATGTTGCTTTTAAAACTCCTGCTGGAAAAAAGGTACTGATTGTTTTGAATGAAGGCGGTACAGGACAGGGTTTCAATATCCGGTATAAGGGCAAGTGGGTGTTCACTTCGCTGGCTGCTGGTGCTGTAGGCACATATGTTTGGTGAGAATATTTGTTCAATATGATTAATACACGACTTAATATCAGCATTATGAAAAATTTGTTACCGGTAGTGGTTTTGGTCGCAGCTATTTCCTGCTCAGACAAAACAGAAAAGCAAACATCTTCTGCAACAACAACTCCTTTTTCAACTGATGGGAAAAAAGTAGTTGTATATACTACAGCCGATAGTACTGACTACAGGCTTTCTGCGACCGATACAGTGGAGTTTAAAGACATGGGACAACCTTTCGAAACACAGGTATGTGTTTTTGTAGATCCCTCTAAAACATTTCAGACTTATTTTGGCATTGGCGCTGCATTGACCGATGCCTCGGCTGAAACATTTTATAAGCTGCCAAAGGAAACACAGGATGAATTGCTAAAAGCTTATTTCGATAAAGAAAAAGGAATTGGCTACACCGTGGCCCGTACGAATATTAACAGCTGCGATTTCAGCAGTGATATGTACACCTATGTGCAGGACGGAGATAAGGAATTAAAAACCTTCAACATTGAGCATGACAGGAAATATAAAATTCCTTTCATCAAAGAAGCCATGAAAACAGCAGGGGGCAAACTGAACCTTTTTGCCAGTCCCTGGAGCCCTCCGGCGTGGATGAAGGATAATAATGATATGCTGCAGGGCGGAAAACTGAAGCCGGAATTTTATGACAGCTGGGCCATGTACTATACCAAATTTATCAAAGAGTATGAAAAGGAAGGTGTGCCGGTGTGGGGCATCAGTATTCAGAATGAGCCGATGGCCAAGCAGCGCTGGGAAAGCTGTATTTATACGGCTGAAGAAGAAAGAGATTTTTTGAAAAAGCATCTGGGCCCCACTATGGAGAAAGAAGGATTGAAAGATAAAAAGATCATCGTGTGGGACCATAACCGTGATCTTATCTATCAAAGGGCACAAACTTATTTTGATGATCCTGAGGCCAGCAAGTATATCTGGGGTATCGGGTTTCACTGGTATGAAGACTGGAGCGGAGGTTTGCCCATGTACGATAACCTGAGAAGGGTATATGAAACATTTCCAGATAAACACATATTCTTTACCGAAGGTTGTGCAGAAAGTTTCAATGCCAGCCGCTATAATGCATGGGTGCTGGGAGAAGAATATGGCCGCAGCATGATCAATGATTTTAATAACGGAATGGTAGGCTTTACTGACTGGAATATTTTATTAGATGAAACAGGCGGCCCCAACCATGTACAGAATTTTTGTTTTGCGCCTGTGCACGGTGATACAAAGACAGGAAAGCTGATTTACACCAATGCCTATTATTATATTGGTCATTTTTCCAGGTTTATTCAGCCCGGAGCCAAAAGGGTAACCGCTGCAGCCAGCCGCAGCCAGTTATTAACCACCGCATTCAAAAATGAAGATGGAAAAACAGTAGTGGTAGTGATGAATCAAAGTAATATAAAGACGCCTTATTACCTGTGGATCAATGGTAAGGCAGCGGAGGTAACAGCATTGCCTCATTCTATTGCAACACTGGTGTTTTAAAAAATCATGAAATGAAAAAGCTGAACCGTCAATACCTGCTGGTGTTCCTGGCGCCTTTGTTTTTGGCTGCCAACTGTAACAAAAAAGACAGTAGTCCGGAGCCGCCGCCACCACCACCTTCACCATTGGTATTTACCGGTGCAAGACTGGATAATACGGGAGCATTGACGGCAGCAACCAATTATAATGTAAGACCCGGAGTATCCATAAAACTTTCATTCAATAATGCCGTTGATCGTTCTACTGTCGCTACGTCTTTGTCCCTGAAAGAAAACGGTACCACTACTGTTGCTGTAAATTATACCTATGAAAATAATGACAGCACAGTGGTCATTACCCCGGCGGCGTCACTGAACTACCTTACCCGCTATGTAGCCACTGCCGCAACATCCTTGAAATCGGTTAAAGGCGGGTCATTACTTACACAAGCAACGGTTACTCTCATCACACAGATTGATTCAACGGATAAATTCCCCCTGATCAGTGATAATGCTTTGCTTGATCTGGTGCAGCAGCAAACGTTCAAATATTTCTGGGATTATGGTCATCCTGTAAGCGGACTGGCAAGAGAGAGAAGCAATGCTACACCGGAGACAGTTACAACCGGCGGATCAGGGTTTGGTATAATGAGTATACCAGTTGCTATTCACCGGGGGTTTATAACAAGGACACAGGGCCTGTCAAGAATGCAAACTATCGTAGCATTTCTTAAAAACACCGCTCAAAAATTTCATGGAGCTTTTCCGCATTGGATGAATGGTACTACCGGGGTTGTCATACCTTTTAGTCAGAAAGATAATGGGGCTGACCTGGTTGAAACATCTTTTTTGATGGCAGGGTTGTTAGCTGCCAGGCAATATTTCGATGGGGCAGATCCGGCAGAAACAGCATTGCGGACGGATATCAATGCAATTTGGAACGGAGTGGAGTGGAACTGGTTCAGAAAGAGTAACGAAAATGTGCTGTACTGGCACTGGAGTCCCAACTATAACTGGGAAATGAACCATAAGATACAGGGCTGGAATGAGTGCCTGATCACTTATATCATGGCAGCATCTTCTACAACTTATGGAATTCCCCAGGCTGTTTACAGGGAAGGATTTGCCCGCAACGGTGCTATGATAAACAACAGCACCTATTATGGCTATCAATTGCCTTTTGGTCCCTCCAACGGGGGGCCTTTGTTCTGGGCACATTATTCTTTCCTGGGTATAAATCCCAATGGGCTAACAGATATTTATGGAAACTACCAGACGCAGGTAACCAATCATACCAAAATCAATTATGAATACTGCAAAGCCAACCCGAGAGGATACTTTGGCTATAGCAACCAATGCTGGGGGTTGACGGCAAGCGATGTACCCGGTGGCTATAATGCCAACGAGCCAAACAATGATATTGGTGTGATATCTCCTACAGCAGCGCTATCTTCTTTTCCTTATACTCCTGCGGAGAGCATGAATGCATTGAAATTTTTCTATTACAAGCTGGGTGACAAGATATGGAAGCAGTATGGTTTTGTAGATGCGTTTTCTTTAAAAGATTTGTGGTATGCTGATTCGTTCCTGTCTATTGACCAGGGGCCAATCATTGTAATGATCGAAAATTATCGTTCAGGCCTGGTTTGGAACCTGCTAACCAGTTGCCCGGAAATTAAAAACGGAATGAAAAATGTGTTAGGTTTTACAGCGCCTTATTTATAGCTGAATAATCATGAATAAAATTTTTTCTATAGCGATCGTTTTGCTGCTGGTCGCCGGTTGTAATTCCGGTATGAAGACTATTAGTAATAGCGAAGGAGTGATGGCAGCTGAAGACTCTGCACTTTTCAGGCAGGTGCAGCAGCAAACCTTTCAATATTTCTGGGACGGAGCTGAACCGGTAAGTGGCCTTGGCCGTGAAAGATTTCATATGGATGGCAATTATCCTGATAATGACAAAAATGTTGTTACAAGCGGTGGCGCCGGTTTTGGTGTTATGGCCATACTGGTTGGTATTGAAAGAGGATTTGTAACAAGAGAGGCGGGAAGGAAACAATTGGAGAAGATCGTTCGTTTCCTGGAGACCGCTGATCGCTTTCATGGTGCATGGCCGCACTGGTGGAATGGGGAAACAGGAAAAGTGAAACCATTTGGAAAAAAGGATGATGGAGGTGACCTGGTGGAAACATCCTTTATGCTCCAGGGGCTTTTATGCGTAAGACAATACTTTCAGAATGGTAATGCAGAGGAGAAAGCTTTAGCGGTAAGAGCCGATAAGTTATGGAGGGAGGTTGATTTTAACTGGTACAGAAACGGGCAAAATATTTTATACTGGCACTGGAGCCCCAACTATGGATGGCAGATGAATTTTCCGGTAAAAGGATATAATGAATGCCTGATAATGTATGTACTGGCTGCATCTTCACCCACACATGGGGTGCCGGCTGAAGTGTATCATGAGGGCTGGGCAGATAATGGAAAGATAAACGACGTGAACAAACCAGATGGTATTGCTGCTAATTATCCTTATAAATTACAAATGAAGCACCAGGGCGATGCATGGAATGGTGGTCCGTTGTTTTGGGCGCATTACTCTTTTCTCGGATTAGATCCGAGAGGTTTGCAGGATAAATATGCGGATTATTGGGAAGAATGTAAAAACCAGGCTTTGATTAATTACCAATGGTGTGTTGATAATCCCAAAAAGTACAAAGGTTATGGCCCCAATAACTGGGGTTTAACCTCCAGCTACTCTGTAAGAGGCTATGCCGGTCATGCGCCAACCATGCAAAGGGACCTGGGAGTCATATCGCCAACTGCAGCCTTATCATCATTTCCCTATACACCACAGCAGTCTTTGGCAGCTATGAAGCATTGGTTTAAGGACATGAAAGATAAGCTTTGGGGGCCGTATGGTTTTTATGATGCGTTCAGTGAAGAGCATAACTGGTTTCTGCCGCATTACCTTGCTATTGACCAGGGTCCGATAGTGGTGATGATGGAAAATTATCGTTCCGGGCTGATCTGGAATTTATTCATGAGTTGCCCGGAAATAAAAACAGGGTTAAAAAAATTAGGATTCACCAGTCCTCATATAAAATAAATGATGATCAGAAAGATTATTCTTTTCGTTTGCTTTTCGTTTACTGCCATGCTTGTCTTTGCACAGGCAGAAGTTAAAGTGATGAGTTATAATATCCGGCTGGATGTTAAATCTGACGGAGAAAACTGGTGGGAGAACCGAAAAGATAAAGTAGCCGGCCTGATGAATTATTATGAAGCTGATTTTATCGGGGCACAGGAAGTGCTGCATCACCAGTTGAATTACCTGAAAGAACAATTAAACGGGTATGATTATATTGGTGTGGGCAGAGATGATGGAAAACAGGCCGGGGAATATTCCTGTATCTTTTATAAGAAAGATAAGTACACATTAATAAGACAATCAACATTCTGGCTTTCGCCTACGCCGGATACACCTTCCAAAGGCTGGGATGCCGCACTCAACCGGGTCTGCACCTACGGTTTATTCAAGGATAAAAAAACAAAGAAATTGCTGTGGGTATTCAATACCCATTTTGATCATATGGGAAAAACAGCCCGGCTGGAATCAGCTAAACTGATCAATCAAAAAATTAAAGAACTCAATAAGGATAATTATCCTGTGATTGTGACTGGTGATTTTAATTCAAAGCCTGAAGAAGAGCCGGTGCAATACATGCAGTCGCAACTGCAGAACAGCCGCAGCATCAGTAAACTTGTTTATGGTGCCGCTGATACATGGAACGGCTTTAAATTCAACCAAAAGCCTGAAGGATGCATTGATTATATTTTTGTTTCTCATTACAAGTATATGAGTGTTTCAAAGTTTGCAACCCTGACGGATTCGTATGATATGAAGTATCCGTCAGATCATTTTCCTGTTTTAGCCACGATAAATATTGATAAATGAAAAAGAAATACATTTTACTGGTTTGTTTCTTACTTGGCACCAAGTTGCATGCACAGCAAAAGACCTATTGTAACCCGATCAATATTGATTACGGGTATACGCCAATCCCTAATTTTTCCGAATGGGGCAAACACAGGGCAACTGCTGATCCTGTTATTGTCAATTATAAGAACGATTATTATTTGTTCAGCACCAACCAGTGGGGCTATTGGTGGAGCAGCGATATGCTGAACTGGAATTTCATTTCAAGAAAATTTCTTCGGCCCTGGAACGAGGGGTATGATGAACTATGTGCACCTGCAGTGGGTATTGTCGGTGATACGATGATAGTGTTTGGGTCTACTTATACCAGTAAATTCACATTATGGATGAGCACCAATCCAAAGGCAAACGAGTGGAAGCCACTGGTTGATTCCTTTGAGATTGGCGGATGGGACCCCGCTTTCTTCACTGACGATGACGGAAGGCTATATATGTACAATGGCAGCAGTAATGTGTATCCCCTGTATGGTGTTGAACTCGACCGAAAGACTTTTCAGCCTATAGGAACAAGAAGAGAAATGCATATGCTGAAATCATGGCGGTATGGCTGGCAGCGGTTTGGCGAGCATATGGACAATACATTTTTAGATCCTTTTATGGAAGGGGCACATGTAACGAAACATAATGGCAAATATTATTTACAGTACGGTGCACCGGGCACTGAGTTTAGTGGTTATGCGGATGGTGTGGCCGTTTCAGATAAGCCTTTGGGTAATCCTTTAGGCTGGTTCCAGGATCAGAGTGATCCGCTGAGTATGAAACTAGGAGGCTTTGCCAGAGGCGCTGGTCATGGCTCCACATTCCAGGATAAGTATAAGAACTGGTGGCATGTAAGTACCATTATGCTTTCAGTGAAAAACAATTTCGAAAGGAGAAATGGTATCTGGCCTGCGGGGTTTGACAAGGATGATGTGATGTGGTGTAATACTGCCTTTGGCGATTATCCGCACTTTTTACCGGAGCAGTTGAAAAGTGCACTATTAAAATATGGTGACGGTTTTTCCGGCTGGATGCTGCTGAACTATAAAAAGCCGGTGACTGTTTCTTCAACACTCGGAAACTACAATGCCAATAATGCCAATGATGAGAATATAAAAACCTACTGGAGTGCCGCAACTGCCAGCAAAGGAGAATGGATACAAACAGACCTTGGCAATGTGTCAACGGTTAATGCAGTACAAATAAATTATGCAGACCAGGATGCAGAATTCCTGGGCAAGCGGACAGATGTTTATCACCAATACAAGCTTTACTATTCTGTTGATGGAAAAAAATGGACTATACTGTCAGACAAGAGTACCAATAATAAGGATGTGCCTCATGAGTATGTTGAGTTATTACAGCCTGTACAGGCCAGGTATATCAAACTGGAAAATATACACATGCCCACCGGTAAGTTTGCTATCAGCGGCCTCAGGGTTTTTGGAAACGGAAATGGCACTAAGCCAGTTCCGGTAAAAACTTTCATGGTGTTGAGAACCGAAAAAGATAAACGCAGCGGCTGGATTAGATGGAGCCCTGTTGATAACGCCTATGCATATAATATTTATTATGGCACAGCTCCTGATAAATTATATAACTGCGTAATGGTTCATGATGTGAATGAATACTGGTTCAAAGCGATGGACAGTCAAAAAACTTATTATTTCACTATCGAAGCAGTGAATGAAAACGGCGTGAGTGAACGATTTAAAACCATTGAAGTAAAATGATCAAAAGGAGTTTACTAAGAAGTATTTTTCTTCTTGTTCTGGTTTCGGTTGGCCTTTTTGCAAAAGCCCAGCCATTTGCCAATGAAATTGCTGCATTTAAAAAACAGGACAGTTTATCTTTCCCGGGAACCGGGAAAATATTATTGGTGGGAAGCTCTTCTTTTACATTATGGAAAGATGTACAGCAATACTTTCCGGAACACCCAATCATCAACCGTGGGTTTGGGGGCTCTTCACTTACCGATTTGATCCGCTATGCCCCGGATATTATTTTTCCCTACGAACCCAAACAAATAATTATTTATTGCGGCGAGAATGATTTTGCCGGCGATACCAGCCTTTACCCTTCGCAGGTGGCGCAACGGTTTTTTGATTTATTTAATTTGATAAGGGCAAGGGATAAAAAAGTGCCGATAGCCTATATATCTATGAAGCCAAGCCCATCTCGTCAACACCTGATGGCGAGGTTCAACGTGGCTAATGTGATGATAAAAAATTTTTTAGCGAAGAAAAAAAGAACTGCTTACATCGATGTGTACAAGGCCATGCTAGAAGAAAATGGTTTGCCAAAGGATGAAATATTTCTTGCCGACAAACTGCACATGAATGCAGAAGGCTATAAAATCTGGAAAAAAATTATTGAACCCTATTTGCTGAAAGATTAAATCATTGGAGATGAAAAAAATCAGTTTATTGTTTATTGTTTTTTTATTGTATTCTGTAGCTTCCTTCAGCCAGGCTGATCTGAAAATGAAATCTTTTGTTGATGCGTTGATGAAGAAGATGACATTGGAAGAAAAGATCGGTCAGCTCAACCTGCCGTCGTCCGGCGACATCACTACCGGACAGGCCAAGAGTTCTGATATTGCCAAAAAGATAAGGGAGGGAAAAGTAGGGGGCCTGTTCAATATCAAATCTGTGGCAAAGATCAAAGATGTACAAAGAGTGGCTGTGGAAGAAAGCCGCTTAAAGATTCCGTTATTGTTTGGGATGGATGTGATACATGGCTATGAAACAGTATTCCCCATACCGCTTGGACTTTCCTGTACCTGGGATATGCCGTTGATCGAACGCAGTGCGCAGATTGCAGCGAAGGAAGCCAGCGCCGATGGCATCAACTGGACTTTTTCTCCGATGGTGGATATCTGCCGTGATCCCCGCTGGGGGCGAATTGCTGAAGGGAGCGGTGAAGATGCCTACCTGGGCTCGGAGATAGCAAAAGCGATGGTAAAAGGTTACCAGGGAAATGATCTGACAAAAAATAATACGATCATGTCATGTGTAAAGCATTATGCATTGTATGGAGCCGCTGAGGCCGGACGGGATTACAATACCACTGACATGAGCCGGCAAAGAATGTACAATGAGTATTTTCCGCCCTATAAAGCAGCGGTTGACGCCGGTGTGGGAACTGTGATGGCCTCTTTCAACGAAATAGATGGTATTCCGGCTACGGCCAACAAGTGGCTGATGACTGATGTGTTGCGCAAGCAGTGGAAGTTTAATGGATTTGTCGTAACAGATTACACAGGTATTAATGAAATGATCGATCATGGGATCGGTGATCTGCAAACAGTTTCTGCAAGGGCCCTTGATGCAGGAATAGATATGGATATGGTGGGTGAAGGCTTTTTAACCACCTTGCAAAAATCATTGAAGGAAAAAAAGATTACCGTTGCGCAGATTGATGCGGCCTGCCGGAAGATACTGGAAGCAAAATATAAACTGGGGCTTTTCCGGGATCCTTACAAATATTGTGATGAAAACAGGGCGAAGACAGAAGTCTTTACGGCTGAACATCGCAGGGAAGCAAGAAGTATTGCAGCCCAGAGCTTTGTTTTGATGAGAAATCAAAACAACATTTTACCACTGAAGAAATCCGGAACTGTTGCATTGATTGGTCCCCTGGCAGATAACAAAGAAAATATGCCAGGCACATGGAGTGTGGCGGCTGATTTTTCAAAAGCCACATCGTTGCTAGCCGGTATGAAGGAACTGGTGGGAGATAATGTGAAGATACTGCATGCAAGGGGGTCTAATCTCGATGAAGACAGCCTGTTTGAAGAAAGGGCGGGTATGTTTGGTAAATCACTGCACAGGGATAAACGGCCTGCCAGTGTAATTCTGCAGGAAGCTCTGGAAATCGCCAGTCAGTCAGATGTGATTATTGCTGCACTGGGCGAATCTTCTGAGATGAGCGGGGAGAGCAGCAGCCGTACTAATATTGAGATACCCAAACTGCAACAGGATCTTTTGAAAGCATTGGTAAAAACAGGTAAACCGGTTGTATTGGTTTTATTTACCGGCAGGCCATTGGCTATGAAATGGGAAAGTGAAAATGTAGCTGCTATACTGAATGTTTGGTTTGCCGGCAGCGAAGCCGGTTATGCCATTACAGACGCATTATTTGGTGATGTGAATCCATCGGGTAAACTGACAACCACCTGGCCTCAAAATGTGGGTCAGGTTCCATTGTTTTATAATCATAAGAATACAGGTCGTCCGCTGGGTGAAGGAAAATGGTTTGAGAAATTCCGCAGCAATTACCTGGATGTAAGCAATGATCCTGTTTATCCTTTTGGATATGGTCTTAGCTACACACAGTTCAATTATGGTGAACTGCAGCTAGGCAAAACAAGTTTGAAAGGAAACGAAACACTGAAGGCCAGTGTTACCGTTACCAACACCGGCCAGTTTACGGGCAAAGAAGTAGTGCAGTTGTATATCCGTGATGTGGTGGGTAGTGTAACAAGACCGGTACAAGAACTCAAAGGGTTTCAAAAGATAGAATTGCAGCCTGGTGAATCTAAAGTAGTTACTTTTACTATTACACCAGAACACTTAAAGTTTTATAATTATGATCTGAAGTATGATTGGGAGCCGGGCGAATTTCAGATAATGATCGGCACCAATTCAAAGGATGTGAAAAAAGGTAGCGTAAACTGGGTAAAATAAATAACGGAATGAGACTTTGTTTGCTGTCTTTTCTTGTCATCTTTATTGCAGGGTGTCATACTTCCGGTAAAAACATGAACAGAAAAATATCTTTTGCGGATAACCCGGTGGTAGCTCACCGGGGTGCATTTAAAAAGAATAATTTTCCCGAAAACTCAATTGCTGCATTAAAGCATGCCATTGAACTACGCTGTGCCGGATCTGAATTTGATGTTCGTATGACAGCAGATGATTCTCTCATCATCAATCATGATCCTCATTACCATAAGCTTGAAATCGAAAAGACCACTTTTGCTGAATTAGCACAATTCAAATTATCTAATAATGAAAATCTGCCAACGCTAAGGGAGTATTTACTTGCAGGATTAGTGAATAACAAACAGACAAGGCTGGTATTGGAGATTAAGCCATCGGGTATAAGTAAAGAAAGAGGAAAACTGATAGCAGAAAAAGTGGTCAACCTCGTGAAGGAGTTAAGGGCCGGACCAATGATTGTCTATATCAGTTTTGATTATGATATCCTGAAGAAAATTATTGAGATCGACGGTAAGGCTGTTACACAATACCTGAACGGAGATAAATCACCAGAAGATTTGAAGGCGGATAAGATCAGCGGTGCGGATTATCATTTGTCTGTTTTTCAGAAAAAACCGGAATGGATTGACGAAGCGAAGAAAAGTAAAATCGTACTTAATGCCTGGACAGTGAATAAGGCAGAAGATATGCAATGGCTGCTGTCAAAAGGATTTGATTATATCACTACAAACGAGCCAGAATTGCTTTTCGAATGGATAACCCTTCAAAAGAATAAGTAATCAGGCATCAGGTCAGTCCTGTTTCTTCTTACCTGTTAAACTGATCAGGTAATCAAAAAGGTTGATTTCTGAGCTTATTCCCAGCTTTTTACGAAGGCGATACCTGCTGATTTCAACCCCCCTTACTGAAATATTCATGAGTTGTGCAATTTCTTTGGTAGACAAGTTCATCCGGAGGTATGCACATAGCTTTATTTCATTAGGCGTGATAGTGGGGTATTTTTCTTTCAGACCAATAACAAAATCACTATGAACTTTGTCAAAATGGCGGGCAAAATGTTCCCAGTCACTATCCATTTTTTCATCTTCACTTAGTACTTTAATCAGGCGTTTTATTTCGGCTGTTGCCTTTTCGTTTTCAAGTCCTTTACTAATCTGGTTTAGTTCTGATCTTATCCTTGAAAGTATTTCTCCTTTTTGTACCAGGTGCATGGCAGAAGTAGCCAGCTCGGAGTTTTTAAAATCAATTTCGCCCTGTAGTTTTTCATTACGTAAGGCTATCAATTCATTTTCGGCTTTGTTCATTTCCAGTTGGTGGAGGTATTGAATCTTCCTTTGCTCCTCTTCATATTTAGCCTGCTGGGCTTTGAATTTTCGCCGTTGCCATTTATAGATATAATATAAACAAATAAACAGTAAAATAAAGTACACTATATAAGCCAGTATACTCTGGTACCAGGGTGGTAAAATTCGAAAGGAGTAGCCAGATACCTGCGATTCATTGCCAAGGTTATTACGAACTTTGACTTCAAATGTGTAATTGCCGGAAGGTAAATGGGTATATTCTTTATCGGTTTTTGGGCCCCATTCGGACCAGTTGTTATCAAATCCTTTCAGGCGATAACTATATTCAAGGTTTTGTTGCTGACCAAAATGAGGTGAAGAATATTCAAAGCGGATAGTACCCCATTTATAGTAAATATCCGGAACCTGGTTCTTTGCCTGTATTTGTGTTTCATTTGGATGGTCGAAATAACCACCATGCAGCAGGCTGTCTTTTTTATTTACAATTTTTACTGTCCGTATATGAACTTGCAATTGCGGTATGTTATTCTTGTATTTTTCATAATTTATATGAAAGAAACCCTTTTCTCCGCCAATGAAAATATTGTTACGGTTTACCGGGTAAATAAATTCAAATCCACTAAGCAATTTATTATTTAGTTCAGGCAGATAAACGATCGAAGGTTCTTTACCCGACATATCCACTACACCAAGGTTTTTTTCATGAATAAACCAGATATTGCCATCTGTATCTTCTTTCAGGTACCGCAGGCTCTGGTCACCCAAAATCTTCCTGTAAAATGCAGATGCTTCAAATTTGTCTGTCGAAGTGTTATAAATGTAAACGCCTTTTTCTGTGGTAACCACTACTTCATTCCTTACCTTATATGTGTGATTGTTTAATGCAGACGGAAGTCCCTCTTTATCCGTATAAAGTTTTGTGAGGTATTTGCCGTTGTTGTTAATTGTTGCTTTAAAAACACCATGATATGGATGAGAAATCCAGATATTATCATATTTGTCAATTGCAACAAATCTCGAAGATTCTGTAAAACCGGAGATTTCTTCTGCCACAGAAAAACTTCCATTTTCAAAGTTCAGGAAGGTAAGTCCCTTGTAATTGCCGGCAATAATTCTTTTTGTTGGAAAAACAGAAGACAGTGGTATGAAATTCCAATAGCCTGCTGCTGAAGAAGAAAGGCGTTGAGCGGCATTTTGGTTAATTACGAATGCCCCTTCGTGATGACCAAGCAACAATCTGTTGTTAATTTCAGCTAAACACCATGTTTGCCCATCGGCATTTGCTACCGGAGAAAATACTCCTTTGCTGAAGCTGAGATCTTTTAATGTTTGAAGGGATACATTAAAAAGTCCCCCGGATGTGCCGGCATACAGATTATTATTATGAATGATCGCTGTATAGCCTGAGCCATCTTGTGAGTAAGGAATAATTCTTTTTATGGAACTATTATAAGCTACAAAGTCTATTCCGTTGTCCAGCCCAAGCCAAAGGTTGCCCTGCTTGTCCAAGAAAACACAAAGAACATTATTATTTTGTAATCCTTCTGCTTTAGAAAATCTTTGTATCATTCTTCCACCTGAATCTGTAATAAAAACACCCCCATTGCTGGTTGCAAGTGCTATCCAATGTTCGTTTAAAGCAGTAGCGGCATAAATTCTTTCCTTAGTAATGTTGGCCAGATCTGCTGAAGAAAGTGGCGAGTATTGATTATTGTTCAGAACAAACAATCCATTTTTCAGTGTGGTGATTATTGTCTTATTGTCTTGTAATGGCAGTATACCAGTAACGGGATCGTTTACCGGAAGTGTATTGGGTATGGGTAATGGGGACCATATATTGTTTTCAAAAAGCAATAACCCGTTTTTATAATCATGAGCATACAAACGGTTTCTGCATATGCTCATATAAGACCATTCAGAAGGGGCGTCAAAAACAGTGATGGACTCGTTGGTGAATTTGAATATCTTATTGGGAGTGCGAAAAAAAATACTCTTATTATAAGAAGCAATGTCCCATACATCTCCAAAGGACCTGTCTTTTGGCGGAATCAGGTTAGTAAGGGAAGTATATTGGAGTCTGCCATTTCTTCCCCGGGAGAAATAACCTAGTTCATCTTGTCCTCCCGTATAAATCTTATTGTCTGCTCCAATCTCAACCGAACGCACAATTGTTTTGTTGGGCAATGAATATATATTCCAGTACTTACCATCAAAAGATAGTAATCCTTCGTTGTTTGCTATATAAATGATACCGTTGATATCCTGCCTGATATCCCAGTTTTGCAGGCCGGCAACATAGGCCTGTTTTGGGTAATTAATAACATCTGGCAAGCCTATGGTATTTTGACATAGGCTATTAAGCGGAAAGAAGATGATAAGCAGGAGTTTCCACATGGCTGTACCCATTAAGAATGGTTGTGAAAGTAAATAAAAGCGATGATGTAGTAATGATGTAGTATAAATTAAACAAAATCAACGATTTGTTTTCTTTGATGTGGTATTGATGTACTGTTTTTTGTCATGAAAGAGGGGTTTGTGGAGTATCTTGGGAGTGCTTAAAAACTGCAAGTTTCATCGCTAAAACAATTGCTTTATGAAAAAAATTCTGACTTTGTTTGCCGGATTGTTATTCTGTGCACTTAGTTTGCCCGCACTGGCGCAAAATCTGCAGGTGACAGGTAACATTTCCAACAAAAACACCGGTGAACCCTTGGCCGGGGCTACAGTAACAGTTAAAGGTACTTCCAGTGCCGCGGTTGCTGATGCAAAAGGGAACTATTCTATCTCTGTGCCCAAAGGAACCATATTAGTAGTTTCCTATACTGGGATGGCTTCAAAAGAAATCACTGTTAATTCAAGTGGTGCTTTCGACATTATTCTGGAAGATGCGAATGCGACATTAAATGAGGTGGTGGTGGTTGGTTATGGCCAGCAGAAAAAAAGCCTTGTTACCGGTGCTATTTCATCTGTTAAATCAGACCAACTGGCTACGGTTTCGAACATTCGTGTAGATCAGGCCCTGCAGGGCAGAACCTCCGGTGTTCAGATATTGCCTACATCAGGTCAGCCCGGTGCAGGTACCTTTATAAGGATCCGCGGCACGGGTTCTAATAGAAATTCAAACCCACTTGTTATCATTGATGGTATCAGGGCCGGAGGTATTGAATCGATTGACCCTTCCGATATTGCCTCCATTGAGATACTCAAAGATGCCGCCTCTTCCGCCATTTATGGTGCTGAAGGTGCAAATGGTGTTATTATTATTACTACCAAAACAGGTAAAAAGAATGCATCTGAAATTAGCTACCAGGGGCAGTTTGGAATTCAATCAGTAAAAGACGGATTCATTAAAATGATGACGGCTCCCCAATACCAGCAATACCTGGCTGAAGCAGGTGTGGCCGGCACCCCAACACCACAAGACCTGGCCGGCATTGGTGATGGTACTAACTGGCTGAATGCTGTCTTACAAACAGCTCCAATGCAGCACCATTCTTTGTCATTCAGCGGTGGCAGCGATAAAACTACTTATTTAGTAAATGGTAGCTTGTTTACACAAGACGGTGTGGTAGGTGGAGATAAATCCCGTTTTCAGCGTTATACAGTAAGGTTCAACAGCGATCATGCCGTTAAAAAATGGCTCAATTTCGGTAACCGTCTTTTTTATTCTCATCACCGCCGCAGGGCTATATCAGACAATAATGAATTTGGATCCATATTGGGTAGTGCCCTGGTAATGGATCCTATTACTCCTTTAATTTATCCCTCAGGTTCCGGATTGCCCCAGCATGTACTAAATGCCATTTCAGCCGGTAAGCCATTAAGGGTTGATCCTGATGGTAACCTGTATGGTATTTCCAAATTCTTAAGAGGGGAGTATGGTAATCCATTAGCCAGGATTGATATGGCAAAAGGTCAAAACGTACAGAATAAGATCGTTGGTAATGTTTTCGCTGAAATTATGCCCTTTGAGGGATTCAAATTTACTTCCCGCTTTGGTCTGGATGCAGCCTGGCAATTTGGTCATGGCTGGACACCGACTTTTTGGTTCTCCGATGAAAGCCAGAACACTGTGGCTAACGGATATGATTACAGTAATAATTGGTTTACCTGGCAGTTTGAAAATTTTGCAACTTATCAGCGAAAATTCAAGTTGCACAACTTTATCTTGCTGGGCGGAGTATCTGCACAAAAAACACATGAATACCACTTAGGTGGCAGCTATTCCGGATTATTTAAGGAGGAAGACAGGTTTTCTTATGCAGACTTTGTTCCTGATGATCTGGACCGTATCGGTAGCTTAGCTTTTAACCGCACCCTGGCCTCATTTTACGGAAGGCTGTCTTATGACTACGATAATAAATATCTATTCAATGCTACAATTCGCAGGGACGGCTCATCCCTTTTCTCACCGGGTTTTCAGTGGGGTACTTTTCCATCAGTATCTGCCGGTTGGGTTCTATCCAATGAAAAATTCTACGGCAGCGGCATTTCTAAATACATGAACTATGCTAAGCTCAGGGCCAGCTGGGGTCAAAATGGTAGTCTTTCCAGCGTAGGACTGGGCGAATGGCTTAATGCTATTGGTGCTAATTTGCTCTATCCCGATGGTAACGGTGGTTTATTAGTAGGTGCAGCCCCCACCAGTTTAGCCTATCCTGAACTGACATGGGAAACCAGTGAACAACTTGACTTAGGTGCAGACCTTGCTTTTTGGAACGGAAGGATAAATCTCTCAGTGGATTACTTTAAGAAAACCACAAAGGACCTTTTGACAGGTGGTACTGCCCCGATTTTTGCTGGTAATATATTACGCACTGTAAATGCAGGAACTGTAGAAAACAAAGGCCTGGAAGTTGAACTGGGTCTTAAAAACAAACCTGTTAATTCAGAGGCTTTGGGCTACGAACTCTTTTTGAACTTTACATCTTTAAAAAATAATGTTACATACCTTGATCCTAACTCACCGATTATCTTCGGAGCCGGTGTAGGTACAGGCTGGTCTGCTACAGCCATGAAAGAGGGAAATCCCATCTGGTATTTTAATGGTTATCAAACTGCCGGAATCTTCCAGAGTAATGCTGATATAGAAGCTTACCTCCAGAAAACAGGGATTACCGGTTATGCACCAAAGCCAGGTGAACCTATCGTGGTAGATGTTAACGGGGATAAATTAATATCTGCTGCTGACCAGACTATGATGGGCAGCCCCCATCCTGATATATTGTTTGGCGCAAGGGCCAATGTAAACTACAAAGGATTTGATCTGACTGTTTTCGCTCAGGGCCAGGCAGGAAATGATATTCTAATGGGCTTCAACAGGGTTGACCGTTCAACCGCCAACAAGCCTCACTTTTTCTATGCCAACCGCTGGACCGGTGAAGGGAGCACAAATACCTGGTTTGCATCCAATACCTCAAGCCCCTATGTGTACAACAGTGACATGATGATATTTGATGGTGATTTTTTAAGGATCCGCCAATTACAGCTTGGGTACACACTTCCTAATAAGCTTTTGAACCGGTTAAAAGTTAAGAAAGCGAGAATTTATATATCTCTTGATGACTTCTTCACCTTTACCCGTTATCCCGGCGTGGATCCTGAAGGTGGAAGCAATGGCGGTAACAGCCTTGGAATTGACCGGGGTGGTTACCCGATTCCGAGAAAAGCTGTTTTTGGTTTATCATTCTCCTTTTAACCAGATTCAAAAACTACAAAGTATTTAATATATGAAAAAGATATTCAGAATAACAACAATTGTAAGCCTGACCTTTCTGGTTATGGCTACTGGTTGCCGGAAATTTTTAACACAGGAAGTTCCGGGTGCTTTTGCTGAAACCGATTTTTATAAAACAGATCAGGATGTTACCCAGGCAGTAACCGGTGTATATGATATGATGCAGGCGCATTATAATAATAACTGGGGAAGCCTCTACATGGTAAAATCATTACTTTCTGATGAAAGCAACTGCGGTGGCAGTGATGCCGGAGACCAGCCGGGTTATCAAACGCTTGATGACTATAACTTTGATGCTACGAATGACAAGGTGAGAGATGCCTGGAGAATGTGTTATTTTACCATTTACAGGGCCAACAAGGTAATTAATAAAACAGATGCAACTAATGCGCTTCGTAAACGGCTGGTAGCTGAGGCAAAAACACTCAGGGCATACAATTACCTTGAACTCGTTTCATTATGGGGAGATGTACCTTTGGTATTAAATGATATTCCCCCGGCTCAATACACCAGTACAGGCCGCAAGCCCAAACAAGAAGTATATGCCCAGATTGTAAAAGATCTGCAGGAGGCCATACCAGACCTGCCTTTGAAGAGCGCAGCGGAAAGTTTCAGGGTTTCAAAAGGTACAGCTCAGGCTCTTTTGGGAAAAGCTTATTTATTCCAGCAAAAATGGACTGAAGCTGCTACTAATTTAGAAGCGGTAATAACTTCCAACCAGTATTCACTGGCCCCTTCAGTAGGTGCTGTGTTTGCCAAAAATGGTGAATTTGGCAGCGAATCGTTATTCGAGATTTCGTATACAAATATGCGGGCATATGACTGGGGCAATTTTCCATGGGATTGGCAACCGGAAAGTAATATACACATTCAGCTTATGGGTCCCAGGGGAGATTTCTATACAAAAGCTCCCGCCGATTCACTTATCGGTGGCTGGGGTTTTGTTTACCCCCGTCAGAAATTATGGGATGCTTTTATTGCCGCCGGTGATGTAAACCGCAGAAGACAAACTGTTATGTCTCAAACTGAACTGGTTTCAGCAGGTGGTAATTGGTCAAACCCAGCTGCATGGGATTATACAGGATTCTTCCAGCGTAAGTATGGTTCTTTTTCAGTACAAACAGGTACCCCCATTGGTGAATTAAATTACGGTACTAATTGGAGGCACTTACGTTACGCTGATGTTCTATTGATGGCAGCAGAAGCCTTTTACAGGTCTTCCAATGAAAGCAAAGCACAAACTTACCTTAACCTTGTTAGAAACAGGGCAGGCCTCGGTTCCATCACACCCGCAGGCACGGCTTTGTTTGATGCAATCGTAAGAGAAAGACAACTTGAACTTGCCTTTGAAGGCGTAAGGTTTGTAGACCTGGTCAGATGGGGCACAGCTTCACAAGAGCTTGGTTCTCTCGGATTCAGAACAGGAAAGCATGAATTGCTACCTATTCCTGATTATGATGTAAGAGCTGGTGGACTTACTCAAAACCCGGGTTATTAATTCTATCAACCATCAAAACACTGAGTTATGAAAAATAAACAATTCAATGGTCTGAAAATCGCAATCCTGTTTTTTGTCAGCTTGCCTTTTCTGACAAGTTGTAAAAAATATGAAGTAAAAGCCCTTGGTCCGAAACCGGTGGCCTCATTTACTGTAACACCTATTTCGGGAAGACCCAATACATATTTGTTAACCAGCACCTCCACCAATTCCTTCCGGTATGATTGGAATAAAGCTTCAACTTCATATGTACAGGGAAAGCAGGTTGATACGGCTTATTTTATATTCAGCGGTACTTATACAGTAAAGTTGATTGTGTATGGTCAGAGCGGTATAGACAGTACCAGCCAGGTTATCAATGTAGCTTCCAGCGATCCTACTGCATGTGTAGGTACTCAATTGGGTTTTATCACCAGTTGTACTTCAAAAAAATGGAAACTAGATCCCGATGCAGGTGCGTATAAAGTAGGGCCTAATCCCAACGATGGCAGCTGGTGGCAAAACAATTTGGCTGATGTTGCAAGCAGATCTTGTGAGTTTAATGATGAATACACTTTTTCATTCAATGCAAATGCAACTTTTGCTTACGATAACAAAGGAGATTTTTATGCCGATGGTTATTTGGGTACTAATAGCTACGGATGCGAGCCATCTGCCAATTATACTGCTGCACAAAGGCCCTGGGGCTCTGGTACATTTACCTATTCATTTACCCCAAATGCCGGAGTTGCCGGATTGGGTCAGCTAACGATAAAAGGACTTGGTGCCCATATTGGTTTGCAAAAAGTTAGAAATGGTGGAGAAGATGGTTCTGGCGGCCCTACTACCACTTCAATTACCTATGATGTGTTGGCACAAACATCGATTGGGAGCTATGATTTGCTTACACTGGGTGTAAATATTGGCGGAGGATGGTGGACATTCCGGTTAAGGTCGTTTTGATTTTATAGGTCAAAAAATAATCCGGCTTGTGTCGGTACATGTCACATTGTTTACTTAGCTATTGAATAACGAAATAAAACGCATATGAAAAGCAAAGGGATATCACTAATCTTTATCTCACTGATGGTGCTATTTGGGTGTTCTAAAAAATCAACAGGTGGCGGTGGTGTATTTCAACCACAACCGCCTGTTGATAAAAACTGGGCTTTCGAAACTGCTCCTTCATGGTCTGATGAGTTTAATACAAATGGCTTACCTGATGCCTCAAAATGGAGTTATGATGTAGGAGGAAGCGGCTGGGGGAATAATGAGCTGCAATATTATACCAATGCAGATGCTGATAATGTGAAGGTAGAAAACGGTAACCTTGTTATTACCGCCCTTAATGAGGCTTTTAATGGTATGAACTATACCTCATGCAGGCTGGTCTCAAAAAACAAAGGCGATTTTTTGTATGGAAGAATTGAAGTGAATGCAAAGTTGCCTGCCGGACGTGGCACCTGGCCGGCAATATGGATGTTGCCGACTGATCAGGCATATGGCGGCTGGCCCAAATCCGGTGAAATTGATATTATGGAACATGTTGGCTATGATCCCAACAAAGTCCATTTTAGCATTCATACAGAGGCATATAATCATACCCTGAATACGCAGAAGACCAATTCCGCAGTGATACCGACAGCCATTACTGATTTTCACAAGTACAGGGTAGACTGGACACCATATGCAGTGAGGGGTTATTTTGACGGGCAACTGGTTTTTACTTTTGTAAATGAGGGAGCCGGTTCTGCAAAATGGCCATTTGATAAACGCTTTCACCTGTTATTAAACCTGGCTATTGGCGGCAATTGGGGAGGGGTACAAGGTGTAGATAATACTGCATTTCCAACCAGCCTGGAGGTGGATTATATTCGATTTTACAGGATGATTGAGTAACAGAGTTTTACGATGAATAACTTAAGCAGTCATCATAGAGTGGCCCGTTCATTCTTCTTTAAGTAAGAGCTGCCACTCTTTTTAGTTTGAATATGTCACAATTGCTTAACAAAAAAGATCATGTTGTATTTCATTATAAAAAGCGGGGTAATTTCTCTGACCTTGATATCTTTTTTTTCAAAACAAGACGTACAGGCACAGAAAAAATTTTCAAAGTTAGTTTGGTGTGATGAGTTTAATAAAGCAGGATTGCCTGATAGCACAAAATGGAGTTATGACAAAGGAAGAGGCTGCCCTGGTAATTGCGGATGGGGAAATAATGAACTTCAATTCTATACAGATTGCAGAAAAGAAAATGCACGGGTAGAAAATGGGACGCTTATTATTGAAGCAATCAAAGAAAAATTTTCCGATGCGAATTATACATCTGCCAGGCTTGTATCCAGGCATAAAGGCGATTGGAAATATGGTCGTATTGAAGTAAGAGCAAAACTGCCTGCAGGAAGAGGTATATGGCCGGCTATATGGATGCTGCCTACAGATTGGGTATATGGAGGATGGCCAAAGAGCGGTGAAATAGATATTATGGAAAATGTTGGGTATTGGCCAGATTCGCTGTTTGGCACCGTTCATACCAATGCGTACAATGGAATGTTAGGCACACAGAAAACAAAAAGTACTTTAATTAAGGATATGAGCAGTGCATATCATGTATATGCGGTTGAATGGACAAAGGAAAGTATCTCTTTTTTTGCAGATGGTATTAAGTTTAACGAGTTTACAAATGATAATACCGGCAGTGATGCATGGCCATTTGACCAGCAATTTCATTTGCTACTCAATATAGCTGTCGGTGGTAACTGGGGTGGTAAATATGGTGTCGATGATGCGGTATTCCCTCAAAAAATGATCATTGATTATGTGAGGGTTTATCAATAGTAATGCGGGCATATTGGATGCCGGGTATTCATCTTTTTTCAGTTTGATTATTTTAACATGTTAAGCCCGAAATATTTTATGATGCGGAGCCTGTTTATTTTGTTGCTAATTCTAATAAATATTGTTGTATTAGCCCAGCCGGGAACTGAATCAAGAAAGGCTAAGTTCATTGATTCCCTGCTTAGAAAAATGACCCTGGATGAAAAAGTCGGCCAGCTAAACCAATATAGCGGCGATTGGTCGCATACAGGGCCAATTACAAAAGACGGGGATAAGCAAAACCAGGTAAGGAATGGTCAGCTTGGCTCCATGCTGAATGTCATTGGTGTGCAACACACAAAAGAACTGCAGGAAATGGCCATGCAGTCAAGGCTAAAGATTCCATTATTATTCGGACAGGATGTAATTCATGGATTCAAAACAACTTTTCCTATTCCACTGGCCGAAGCTGCCAGCTGGGATACCGCAGCCATTCGTTTGTCTGCCCGGATAGCAGCCACAGAAGCGGCGGCGGCCGGTGTGCACTGGACATTTGCACCAATGGTAGATATTTCCCGGGATCCGCGTTGGGGAAGAGTAATGGAAGGCGCCGGTGAGGATCCGTTTTTAGGATCTGTAATCGCAGCTGCAAGAGTGAAAGGCTTCCAGGGAAATGGACTGGGAAGTATTGATGCTGTCATGGCTTGTGCTAAACATTTTGCAGCGTATGGGGCAGCCGTGGGCGGAAGGGACTACAACACTGTTGACATGAGTCTGCGCCAGTTACATGAAACGTATTTACCTCCCTTTAAAGCGGCTGTTGATGCAGGTGCAGCAACCCTGATGAACTCGTTTAATGACCTGAATGGAATTCCGGCAACGGGAAATAAATACTTACAAAGGGATATTTTAAAAGGCCAATGGAAATTCAGCGGATTTGTAGTGAGTGACTGGGGCTCTGTGGGAGAAATGGTACATCATGGCTATGCAAAGGATAATTATGAAGCAGCATTACTGGCAATAACCGCCGGCAGTGATATGGATATGGAAAGCCGTAGTTACAAAGATCACCTGGCTCAACTGGTGAAAGAGGGTAAAGTAAAAATGCAGATGGTAGATGATGCCGTGAAAAGAATTCTAAGAAAGAAATTCGAACTGGGTTTGTTTGATGATCCCTACCGGTTCAGCAATGCAGAAAGGGAGCAAAAGCAATTAAGTAATCCTGCTCATCGGGCTGCAGCAAGAGATATGGCCAAAAAAAGTATTGTTCTGCTGAAAAACAAAAATCAGCTTTTGCCTCTTAACAAGGAAACAAAATCTATTGCATTGATTGGCCCGTTCATCAAAGCGGTAAGGGACAACCTGGGCTTCTGGAGCATGGAGTGGCCGGATGATTCCTCCACTATTGTTACGCAGTGGCAGGGCATTAAAGATCGTGTTAGTGGATCAACCAAATTATTATATGCCAAAGGCTGTAATATTAATGACAGTTCAAAAGCAGGTTTTGCCGAAGCTGTTGATGCAGCCTTGCAGGCAGAGGTAGTGATTATGAGTATGGGAGAAGCAAGAGATATGAGCGGAGAGGCAAAAAGCAGGAGTAATATTCATTTACCCGGGGTACAGGAAGAATTGATAAAGGCAATTCACGCAACGGGCAAGCCAGTCATTGTGATGATCAATGCCGGCCGCCCCCTGGTATTTAACTGGACGGCTGATAATGTACCGTCGATCTTGTACAACTGGTGGTTGGGAACGGAAGCTGGTAATGCTATTGCAGATGTTTTATTTGGCGATTATAATCCTTCAGCTAAACTTCCCATGACGTTTCCCAGAAGTGAAGGGCAGATTCCCATTTACTATAACTATCATAATACAGGCCGTCCGGCAAAAAATGACAGCGACAAATTTTATCGGTCTGCATATATTGATGAATCTATTTATCCAAAATTTCCCTTTGGTTATGGATTAAGCTATACCCAGTTTCAGTACAGCAACATCCGCTTAACGAAGAAACAATACCGGGTCAATGAAAAAATTGAAGCCATAATAAACGTAGCTAATACCGGCAACTATGATGGAGAAGAAGTGGTTCAGTTATATATAAGGGATATTACTGCTTCCGTAGTACGGCCTGTGAAAGAATTAAAGGGCTTTCAAAAAATTTTTTTGAAAAAGGGAGAAGCAATGGAGGTGCACTTTACACTGACGACAGATGACCTGCGGTTTTATAATGACCGTCTTCAGTACATTTATGAGCCGGGTGAATTCAGGCTTTACATTGGAGGTAACAGCAGCGATGTGAAAGAAACGACCTTTGAACTAAAGAAATAAAAATTTATTTCACTTCTTCAAAGTCGATGTAATCCCCGATTTTTTCTTTGTTCCCTGTTTTAGGTTGAGCATTACCAGGCGTATAGCCTTGTTGCTGCTTTTGCTGTTCTTCCATCCGGGAGTGCATTTCCCGGAATTTTTGTTTTACCTGTTTGGTGGTTCTGTAGACAGGTACTACCAATTTAAAAATGAACTGGTAAGCGATATACAATAACAGGGCTAATAAAATATATTTCACGGCATAAAGGTAATAATGGCGGGTTTGATACCTGTACTGCCGGTCATGCTTTACAGATTTCTTAACCTGCGGTTTTTTGCAACAGGAATTTGGCCGGAATAGTACCATGCCTTACATTTGCAGCGGAAATAGACGAAAGAAGGGAACGAGGCCGTTCCCTTCTTCTTTTATATAACATGAGCATAGACCCGCAAATACAAGCAATTGAACAAAGGATCACGGATCTCATCAGCGCAGAGCCGGAGCTTTTTTTGGTAGAGGTAAAAATCAAACCGACCAATAACATAAAGGTTTATATTGATGGTGATCAGGGTGTTAGTATTGAGAAACTAGTCAATTATAACCGAAAACTGTATAAACGGATCGAAGAAGAGGGAATGTACCCTGATGGTGATTTTTCACTGGAAGTGTCATCACCCGGCCTGGATGAACCGTTGAAGATGTATCGTCAATATCAAAAAAATATTGGCCGTTTTGCGGAAGTAATAGATAAGGAGGGGCAAAAAAGGGAAGGAAAACTGGCAGGTGTTGGTGAAAATGAGATAATACTGGAGGAAACCAGGGGCAAGGGCAAAAAACAGGAGATGGTTATACATACCATTCCTTTTGAGCATATAAAATCAACTAAAATTCTAATCAAATTCTGATTGCG
>CAYPBW010000014.1:0-1229 GCA_964409055.1 uncultured Chitinophaga sp.
ATTGTCACCATCAATGTGCTGGATAAACCATTGATCACCCTTGCCTTTAATGACACACTTATTTGTGTTCCCGATGCGGTCACCTTAAGTGCCAGCGGTACAGGTACTTTTAACTGGACACCTTTAACAAATATCACCAACCCCAATACGCCCAACCCAACAGTCAACCCCACTACAGATACCTGGTATGTGGCCAATCTTACCGACAATGGTTGTGTGAATAAGGATTCTGTACGGGTAAGAGTAATATCAGGGGTTTTACTTACGGCCATGCCGGATACCACTATTTGCCTTACCGACGCAGTGACGCTAAATGCTGTTACCAACGGGTTAAACTTTACCTGGACACCGGCAGCTACACTGAGTAATCCTAATATTTTAAACCCGGTTGCCACCCCAACAGCCCCGTCAACAGTGTACCAGCTAACGGCAACAGTAGGAAGTTGTTCAGCTACTGATTTTGTAGTGATTAATACAGATCCATACCCGGTAGCGAATGCCGGCTCACCACAAGTGATCTGTTATAACACTTCAACGCAACTGAGCGGTGCACATAATGGCACCCGTTTTACCTGGACACCGGCTAACTATTTAAACAATCCGAACATATTAAATCCAATAGCTTCTCCTCCCCGAACTACGAGTTTTATCCTTACTTCATGGGATGATACACCGGGTTGCCCCAAACCCGGCTATGATACCGTTGTTATCACCGTACAGCCCAAAGTGAGGGCTTATGCAGGCAGGGATACCACCGTCATTGTGGGACAGCCTTTACAGTTATCTGGTTCGGGTGGCGTAAGATATTTATGGACTCCTAATACCGGTTTGAACAATCCCAATATCGCAGATCCCGTTGCTGTATATGGCCCCGAAACAGATACGGTAAGGTATAAACTGACCGTTTGGGATGATGCCAACTGTCCTGATTCTGCGTTCATAACCGTGACTGTCTTCAAAACAAATCCCTACGTTTTTGTTCCTACAGCCTTCACCCCTAACAATGATGGACGAAATGATGTCATTCGTCCAATAGCTGTGGGTATTGAAAAGATCAACTACTTCAGCATTTACAACCGCTGGGGCGAAAGAGTATTCTTTACCACCGCCAACCGTGCCGGCTGGGACGGAAGAGTGAACGGCACCCCGCAGGCAAGCGGTGTTTATGTTTGGATGGTCAGCGCTGTTGACTACCTGGGTAAGCCGGTTTTCCTGAAAGGAACTGTTAC
>CAYPBW010000014.1:1329-27994 GCA_964409055.1 uncultured Chitinophaga sp.
TATGTCAAAAATCGTATTCATCACCGGAGCCACATCAGGATTTGGCAGGGCCTGTGCTTACAAATTTGCTGCTAACGGATATGATCTGATCATCAATGGCAGAAGAACAGACAGACTGCAGCAGTTAGCCGATGAAATCGAAAACAAATACAATGTAGCTGTACTGCAGCTTCCTTTTGATGTGCAAAACCAGACGGATACGATCAGTTCTATTGAAAATATCCCGCTTGAATGGAAAGCTATAGATGTATTGATCAATAATGCCGGCCTTGCATTGGGCCGTGACTATTTTGAAGAAGGCAGTTTTGACGACTGGAATACCATGATTGACACCAACGTCAAGGGCTTTCTTTATGTTGCCAAAGCTGTAGCACAATTAATGGCCACCAGAAAAAAGGGCCATATTATCAATATGGGATCTGTTGCCGGCAAAGAGGTCTATGAAAAAGGCAATGTATACTGCGCTACCAAGTATGCCGTAGATGCTTTGAACCAGTCCATGCGAATTGATTTGCTCAGGCACAATATAAAAGTAACTGCTATCAATCCCGGTGCTGCAGAAACGGAATTCTCCCTGGTAAGATTTAAAGGTGATGAAGGAACAGCCAAAAAAATTTATGACGGTTTACAGCCATTAACTGCAGAAGATGTAGCTGAGGTTATCTATTACACCACTAGCCTTCCGGCTCATGTTTGTATCAATGACCTGACGATTAGTTGCCTGCAGCAGGCCAATGCTATTTACTTTAATCGCCAGTCTTCTTGATGCAGGTCAAAAAAAAGAAGAAACTTCATTTTTACGGCTATCTTTAGAGACCTCAAACTTTATCCCCTTCCGTTGGCCCGAAACTTGCCGTAAAACCCCTTCGAAAATGTACCCGTAACGGGAGATTTTAGAATCTATCCGATTTGAAAATGCAGGATACAGCAAATTGATTTCTAACTTTATGCCAGTTACCCAATATCATACAAACCCTGTTATGAAAAAGCCGTACCTCCTCATCCTCATGATGACCATTGTGACTGCCTGTGGGTTTTCACAGGATGTCATCCGTCTTCAATCCTGCAGTAATGATATGATCAGCAAACAGGCAGACAGCCTGAAAAATCTTTATGGCAAGGATGGCTATGTTTTGCTGAAAGAAGCCTCCATTAATATGGAAAGCGAATTTGAAATGCCCGTAATCGTTCCGCTTACACAGGGCAGCTGGTACCAGTTCGTTTTTATTGGCGATTATTCATCCCGTCTTTATGAAGTTCGTATGTACGACTGGCAGGAAAGAATGGTCATATTCCGCCAGAAAAAATGGGGTGATATTGACGGCAATGTAATTGTATATTCTTACGTACCGCAATTCTCAGAGTTCCATATGATGAAACCGGTACAGGTAAACAAGCAAAAGAAGAAAAACCTTTGCGGCTATGTGATGCTGTTTAAACGCAGCAACGATGCAGCTGCGGGCAATGCAAGCCCTTCTCCGAACAAGCCTGAATAATATTTGGTTTTAATAACAGCAGCATCCGCTGGTTAAATAACCGGCAGCCATTTTAGCTGTACTACCCGGTATAGGCCTGTTTTATTGGGCAACGATCAACCCAATCGAAATAAAAGCTGATCAATAGCATTTCTGTTTGCTTATTACAGAATGATGTACTTGTTAAAAAAAAAGGATGTCATGCAAATCACAACATCCGTATTCAATACGCTAACGAAATTGTTTCTACTGTGTTAATGAAACCCTCACCTGCAAGCCTGCCCTTGTATTGGTAATCGGGAAGGCATTACTGATCTTTGGAATATTCCTGTTCTGCTCAAAGAACAGTTTCATACTCACCCTGTTGTTGACCACATAATCTATAGAAGGCGCAATGCGAATTACTTTCTGGCCGGCTGTACCAAATGCAGTTCGCTGGTCAAGTTTGCTGTTGGCAGTGGCATCATCTCTCAAACTAAAGTCTACCCGGATAGTCACATCATTATCCATCTCCCCTTTCATGAAAGGCAGCTTCTTGATCAGCGGAAGACCTTTTCTTCTCCAGTTAAAACCAAATGTAACCTCAGTACTGCGTTGCTCTGCCAGCTGGTAATCGATAAGGCTCAGGCTCAGTGTGCGGCTCTTTCTGAACTCAAAACGGGTCTGCAACTGGTTAGTGAAGGTCATGTCAATTTCAATCAGCGGATCAAATGCTTCCTGGATAGTAATATTGGGCACCAGGAAGTAAGGAATAAAATTACCGGTTAATGTATCTGTGAAAGAAGGATAACCCACCCTGAACGGATCAAGGAACAACAGCGCTGTATTAAAGCTGTTCATGCTGAAAGTGCTGTGGTATCCATGCCGGATAGATACATTGGTAAATATCTTATCCAGTCCCGGTATTCT
Source organism: uncultured Chitinophaga sp. (assembly GCA_964409055.1). Classification (GTDB taxonomy): domain Bacteria; phylum Bacteroidota; class Bacteroidia; order Chitinophagales; family Chitinophagaceae; genus JJ008. The sequence continues at coordinate 3,714 of CAYPBW010000014.1, forward strand.
TGAAAGGCCTGTATAGGTCACTGTCCAGTTGGGTTTTGCTTTAATTCCCGAGAAAGGATTGGATCGAAGATTCGGGTTACTATTTTTTATCAGGCTTACGCTGTTCGGATCTTTATTCGTATAGGCCGCAATAAAGGCGGGTATTACCACATCCTGTGCATAACGGCCATATCCTTTATAGAAATTAGGATCGTTAGGATCAATCACACCGCCCTGGTAAGGATTCAGTCCCGCTAGCCTCTTTGAAAGTATGGCACGGTTGCTCTCAAACTTCTGGAAGGTTTCTGATACTACATTCGGATCAAATTTCTTGAATAAGGTCTGGAAGGCGATATAGCTAACATTGAAGCTTCCCAGTGCATAAGGGTTCAATCTCGTCAATCCAACATTATCAAACTTGCTGGTATCCTTGTACAATTCTGAATACTGCTTGTCAAATGTTTTATCGTAATTGATATCAATATTAAAATCACGGAAAGGACTTACTTGAGCGGTAAGATTTAACCGCTGATTGTAGCGCTGCTGTATCATCGCTGTCACCAGGGTATCTGCAGACAGTAACCCTTTTGCACCGAACCTGTTGATCCAGCTTGTATCGGGCTGGTAACCGAAAATATAGCCGAAGCCGGGTTGACGGCTCTTGAAATTGTAACCTAATACCCTGGTACTGTCCATATAGCCGGGCAGGGTTGTTCCCATATCCTCGGTATATTGAATTCCCACTCTCTTTAAAGAAGTGGCCAATTGCAAGAAGGCCTTGGGCACACCTGAAATTTCCGGAAGCGGCCTGTTGGGATCTTTTTTCCGCTGTTGTTTCTTCTGCAATCTTTGCTGCTTCCTTTCCAGTTTTGCCAGTTTTCTTCTTTCCTTCTTGCTCAGTTTTGCTTTGGAAGTATCTTGCTGAGAAGGCATACCGGGTACAACCTGTTGTTGCTGCTGATCTTTTTGCTGTGCACCGGCATTATCACCTTGTTTAGTTTTATTATTTTTCGATTTCTTATCCTCTTTCTTATTATCGCCTTTACCTCCCGGCTGATTTTTATCTCCACCAGGCTGGTTATTGGCAGGTGGCTGCTTAGGCGCACTGGTATTTACTGCCCGGAGGAAACGGGACTTATTGTACAACATTTCAAAATTCATCTCACCATTAATAGTCCTGGTTTGCGTATTGGATAATGTATTCCCTAAATCTACCTCGGGTGTTCTTGCCAATAATGAACCTGCCAGCCAGTTGTATTTGGTATTATAGCTGGCCCTTAATGTAGTCCAGTCAAGCAGCGGAATTTTCTGCATGGGAACGTTGTAAGTAATGGTTACCTCCTGACGGTAGCTGGTATTTCTTCCGCCCTTTAGCAAATTTTTGCGAACAGAGTCTTTGGCTACTTTATTATCAATCCTTCCGAACGGCTCATCAATCCTGGCATTATTGACAGCATTAAAATCAATGGATATCGATTTGGTGAGATTCCATTGCAGGATATAAAAACGGTCGAATGTAAAGTACTTATTGTAGGTCTCCGGTATTTTGTACGGACCACCACCAACATTTCTCGGCCGGGTAGCACCGAACTGCCTGAACACATCTGCCCTGAAAGAAATCTGCGATGGCGCATAATTTAAATTGAATTCCTTCAGCAATGCCAGCCATTTTGATTTTGACTTGATCAGCTTTTTGAATGGCTCCAGGGGTTGCACCTGCGGGGCATAGGTATAGCCAACTGCACCGCGGGTCCTTCTCATCTCATCTCTTTCGATCAGCGGGTTATAGCTGAGTGTTTGTATATAGGAATAATTGAAATCGAAATTGGTAACACTCCAGATCTTTGGCCGCTTACCATCCGTTTTTATTTTCTTAACGTTGGTCAGGTTGAAGGTCTTGGTAGTTGTCACATCCAGTGATTCTTTCTTTATTGAATCTCTTTCCTTGCCCTCCACTTCCTTCAGCTTATCTCTAAGTTTAATATCTAAATCATAAGGATCATACTCAGGTGTGCTGGTTCTGTGACTGATACCCATGTACACCGGCACCTGCAAGCCTAATTTTTTGGGTAATAATTTACCAGCTTCAATTGTGGCAGTGGCATCTACGGTATAAACATCTTCCCTGCTTCTTTCATTTACCCGCTGCTCCAGTGTTCCAAAACCCCTGGTTCTTGCCGTTGCAGCTAAAGAAATATTTCCCAGATCTGCGAGCTTTATATCAGCTCTTGCCAGGGCAGCCCATCCGCCCTCTTCATCCAACTGCGATAAGCGAAGCTCATTGAACCATACTTCGGTACACATGGATTCCTGCGCCAGGTTTTCAACACCCAGTAACATGCCCCTTACCTCACCAAGGTTGGGATTACCCAGGATGGCATAGGTTCTGCCATCAGCAGTAGTCTCAGAGTAATATTGTGACGGAGGCACTGCCTGTTTATTTCTTCTCGATTTTAGCTGCGTCAGTAACTCTAACTGAAAATCAAGATTATTTACAGATGGCCAAATGCCCAGTGAATCAGTCGTACCAAACGGGGTGATTTTCAGCGGAATTTTTACCTCGTAATAGTTACCAGAGAAATCATTACCGATACGAACTACAGCCCTCATTTGACCGTCTTCTATCGGCTGTGCATTTTGAACAGACTCTGCATGGATAAACATAGATAATCTGCCGTACTGGCGCATATCCAGGTTCATTGTTTTAAAAACACCTCTTGCTTCATTCTGCGGGAGACCGCAAACCTGTACACTCAAAGCCTGTTCATTCAGGAACAAAGCAACGTTGTTGTTACTCAATTGCTGCTGCCTTTCTATACCGGGAGGGATTGTATAAGGTATGGGTTGACGCTGGTCGTTTTCCTCTACATTCACCGCCAGGGTATTTACATTAGTAGGGTCATTAAAAGGTAACTGGGTGTAATTACCGGTAGTATCAATCTGGTACTGGTACTTCCTCCATTGATTTCTTACCAGCTCCAGTTTACCAAAACGCATAACTACTGAGTCATCAAACCCGGTTACAAACATTCGGATGAAACGGATTGATTTAAAGTCAGGAATGTTACCGATCTTTTGCTGGTATTGATTGATGGGAATACGGAACAAGTACCAGGTTTCAGGTCTTGTATTACCATCAGCAAGGTTCACTGTCACTACCCGCTTGTCTGTGATGAAGTTGCTGCCTACAGGCATATTCGGCTGAATATCCACTTTGTACTGGAAATATTCTTCCACTTCATTCATAGTGTTATCACGGTTCAGTTCTTCGGCGTCGGGGTATTGGGTAAAGGCATTTACAAATTGTGTATTATTCTCGGCAATGGGCGAATTGCCGTGCGGGTTATTGATATTCTTATAACGACCCAAGATACCGGCAACCGGTTGCTGATCGAAAGCAGGATCACGGTAAGCCCTGAAGTTATCAGCCGCAGGATCACTAAGAGCTTGTTGATAAATAAGTGACCCTGTTCCAAAAGTTGCTGCAAGGTCAGTCAGGTATTGGCTAAACCTTCTTCTTTCTCCATCATCCTGTAATCCGTCATATCCCACATCCTGGTATTGGCGGTCTTCCGGCAAAATGCTGAACCCGTTGGTGATCTGCATAGGATTTGCCGGAACTTGTCCCCAAACCGTATTAGAATCTAAGGCTGCATTATTAGTAGGTGTCCGCAATCCGTTTTCATATTGCCTTTTTCCATCCCGCAAAATATCTTCTGAAATATTGCCGAGATTAAAGTACAGTTGTCCGCCAGTTGGGTTTGAATTATTCAGAATAAAAGGATCCTGTAACCAGAATTCTATGAACTCAATATTACTGGTTTCAAAATCCGTCTGGTCAATATTCCGCATCAACCCACCCCATGATTGCTTTGGATTTGTAAGCCTGCCATTGGCATTTACTCTTGTATTGCGGTATTCTAAATTGTATGGTCCTTTATCTTTCGGATAGAAAGCAATATCAAATGTTGTCAGCAGCCCTTCCCCAAACTGGGTGCTGCGGCGGGGGAATATCTCTCTTTGTAAAACCTGTCTTGTTTCAGGTCTTGATAATTCAGCCAGGTCATTGCGTAAAGGATTATTGGGATTTCTTTTCTCCTGCAATACCGGTTCAATATTATACCAGGCAATCTTAGCCCTGTTATATCCACTGCGCAGATCATTCATCAACGATGATTCAGGAAATAATCCATTGCCCTGCGGCACTGAAGCCAGTGTCCAGCTTATGATGGGGAAACGAAGATCAATATTGGCCCGGGTACCTTCAAAGTCATCAATATATACCTGACCGCCACGGTCACCTCGGCTGGGATTGATCTGTTTGGCATGCCCTGGATCCAGCAAAGCCGCTTCGGCATATGCGGTAATGGACGACATTGCTTTGGTTGAATAGAAAGGCAGTTTATCGAGCCACTTTGTCAATCGGGGCAGGTTGTTCCGATAATCCACATCTATTCCGTACATGGTATTGCGGATTGGATCTTCACCATAAGTCTGTTTGATGAAGAAAGGTCTTTCACCTAACCGTACAATTGTTCCGCCCAGTGAAAGTTTTTTACTGGCGAGATAATCGAAACGTACACCCAGGAAATTCTTTTGCTGAAAACCAAAAGCCTGGTTGTTTTCATACGCAATATTTACCGGTACACCCGATGCGAGAATAGCGGAGTTTGTTACCCGCAGTGTTCCCAGGTCATAATTGATTTCATAATCAACATTTTCCTGTAATACTTGCCCGTTGGCAGTTACCGTAACAGAACCACGGGGAATATTAAAGCCTAACTGGTATTCGCCAGATGCAGGGTTATTGGCAGAACCAGCAAAACTATTGGCTCCAAAGCCCGGAGCAACCCCTGATGATTTGGAGCGGCCTACAATTTTGAAACGGTTCAAATTGGCAAAGGTCTGGGCAATTGCTTTAATGGTATCGTAAAGCGGATAGTACAGGTATTTGTTTCTTAATGTTTGGCTGGCATAGACATAATCAAGGTCGTGACCAAATGGTTCCAGCACCGGGAATACAATGCGGCTTTGTGATGAAATAACAGTAAAGCCTTCTACAAAATCAAAAACACCGTCAGGCTGCGGGTCATTTTGATTGTTCAGCCTGTCAAGGTTCACCAACGAAATAATAGGTGCCCCTTCATAGGTATTGATCACATCAGTTGGCGGCAAATATCGTTTTTCGCCGAGGCTGGGCTCTTCATAAGTAAGGTCCAAACGGAAGTCTTGTCTTTCCAACTGGCCAAAACCTACAGAATAAACATTCTTCATCATCAGGTCCCAGATAGGAAGATTAGTACGTTGTGATGTTGCTTTTAATAATTTTAAGAACAAAACCCGCTGTGAGGTACCGCTGGTATCTGGCGGCACATCCTGCGAAAATTCACCCACCTGGTACACTCTGCCATTATAGGTATATTGAAAAGCTATACCCAATACTTCATCGGGCTGCAGTGGCTGGTTTAAAGAAATGAAACCGATACGGTCATTAAAATAATAATCTGTCGGTTGTAGTTTACGGGCAAATGTTTTTTCAAAATCCTGCACCGGCAATAAACCCAGAGTAGTCAACTGGTTTTGAACTGTAGATGAGTTTCGATAATTGGGGTTGGCCCTGAGTGTTGAATAAAGATTATTCGCTTCATTCTTTGGTAAGGCATCTCCGGTTCCGGTAATCACACCTGAATTGTAAGGATTGTTTTCACCAAGGTCCATGAAGGCCACCACATCCCTGGTATCGGTAGTGGTACCATTTCTGTTGGTCACCCACACTTCCACTCTCAGTATCTGCACTTTTGAATTCACCACCGGCAGTTGCTTCATTGCCGTATTGTAATTATTACGGAAATATTGCCCCATCAGGAAGTGCCGGTTCTCATCATATTCATCCGCTTTTAGTGAAAAACTTTGAGTGGAAGACCCTCCCTGCAAGCTTTGTGTTTGCCTTTGAGATTGCTGGTTGGCCAAGACAGTGGTCACAAATAATTTTCCAAACTGCAACTGTGTCTTTACACCGAAAAGAGATTGTGCTCCGGGAATCAAGGTCCCCTTGGAAGCAAAGTTGGTATTACCTGCCTGGAAGATCTTTACAATATCATCATCCTTTCCACGAAAATCGAGTTTCAGTTGATTTTCAAAATTGAAATTGGCCAGTGTATTATAATTGATAGGGAGTTTTAATTTTTCTCCAATACTCGCATCCATCTGTAATTGCGAATTCATGTTGAAATCAAAACCGCCGTTATTTCTTGCCCTTTCGGGTAAGGTCGGATTCTTAATGTTCTGTCCCTGGTAACCCGCCATGAAATCAACATAACCTGTGGGCCGGATATCTATTTTCACTTTCCCATCAGGCCCTGCGCCCATGATGCGGTTGAACCAATCGCCGGATGGTTTGAATTTTGGCTTGAAAAGCCTTCGGTTCATATTGGAAAGTAACGCCGATCTTTTTTTGAAATATTCTTCCTCATCCTGCCGGCCTTTCAATCGCACAAACTCTTCCATGGTGAAAGAGGTGGGAGTACGATAATATTGATTGCCAATTTTTTCTACTATATAATATTTGTTTGTCCTGGGATCATATTCAACCGTTCTTTTAATAAAAGAAGTATCCCGGAAATCAAACGTATTCCTGTTGGGGTTGGAATAAGGGTCTCCGTACCGGTCAAGCAAGGGATAACGGGTGGTATCAGCAAAGAATCCGGTATTATCATTTGTAATGCTGCCGGGATAAGCAAAAGCAGGTAAATTACAGGCAAGCACAAAGGCAACAATGACCAATGTACGGAAGATATGAGCAGCTATAAGGTTCAATGTTTTTTCTCCTTCAGTTAGTTTCCTGAAAAATAATCGGTTACAGGGTACGAAGTGCTAATTTTATCAGTTCCTCAACGGATAGAGCCGGATTGGCCGCCAATACTTTTTCCAGGGCTTGCCCGGCAGCTTGCCGGCTGATGCCCAAAGCGGTTAAAGCATTTAACGCATCTTGTTGCAAAGTATTGTTTTTCAGTGCCGGAATATTTGATTCCAACGGATTTTTGGCCAGTTTATCTCTTAGTTCCAATACCATCCGTTCGGCTGTCTTTTTACCTATTCCCTTGATGCCTTCCAGTGTCCGGGTATCCCCGTTTACAATAGCCCTTGCAAGTTCTTCGGGTTTCATGTAGGACAGCATTACCCTTGCAGTTGATGCTCCGATACCAGAAACACTTACCAGGTGTAAAAACATATCTTTCTCGGCAAGGTCAAAAAAACCAAAAAGAATATGCGCATCTTCCCGGATCAGCAGGCTGGTAAACAGCGTTCCTTCATCCAAATGCTGAATTTTAGTGTAAGTGTGCAGGCTTATCTGTACTTCATAGCCCACACCATTCACATCAACATGAACAACAGCCGGGCTTTTATACACAAAATTGCCTTTAAGAAATGCAAGCATAGGTTGCGAAAATAAGGGAAATGAAAGAGGAGAAAGCAGATTATCAACAACTGTTTTTATCCCGCTTTCTGTTTGCAAAGCAGCTGCATAAGACTGGTTCAATACTACCTGTTTCCATTAACTTTGTCACCTTATAATTTTTTTAAATATGCCCCACAGCCAAAAAAAAATCACAGCTGCTATCACTGCCGTTGGCGGATTTGTACCGGAAGATAAACTGACCAATTTTGATTTGGAGAAAATGGTGGATACTAATGATGAGTGGATTCGTACCCGTACCGGAATTTCTGAAAGAAGAATCCTTAGAGGCGAAGGCTTAGCCACATCGGATATGGTAGTACCGGCCGTTAAACAACTTTGTGAGAAAAGAGGCATCCACCCGGAAGAAATTGATTGCCTGATTGTAGGTACTGTTACCCCTGACCATGTATTCCCGGCGACGGCTAATATTTCCTGTGATAAACTGGGCGCAAAAAATGCCTGGGGTTTTGATATCTCTGCAGCCTGTTCAGGGTTTCTTTATTCGCTAACAGTTGGCGCTTCGCTGATTGAAAGCGGACGGTATAAAAAAGTAGTGGTGTGCGGAGCAGATAAAATGAGTGCCATTGTTGATTATGAAGACAGGGCAACCTGCATCATCTTTGGTGACGGCGCCGGCGCTGTGCTGTTAGAACCCAATTATGAAGGTTATGGAGTGCTGGACAGTATTCTGAAAAGCGACGGAAGTGGTTGCCAGTTTTTACATATGAAAGCCGGCGGTTCTAAAAAACCTGCCAGCATTGAAACGGTTATGGCTAAAGAACATTATGCCTACCAGGAGGGGCAAGCTGTTTTCAAATTTGCTGTAAAAGGCATGGCTGATGTAAGTGCAGAATTGCTGGAAAAAAACAATCTTACCGCTGAAGATATTGCCTGGCTGGTGCCACACCAGGCCAATTTGCGTATCATTGATGCCACAGCCAGCCGGATGGGATTGCCCAAAGAAAAAGTCATGATCAATATTCAGAAATTCGGAAATACCACTGCAGCCACTATCCCACTCTGCCTTTGGGAATGGAGGCACCAGCTGAACAAAGGAGACAATATAGTTCTTGCTGCATTTGGAGGTGGATTCACCTGGGGGGCAACACTGGTGAAATGGGCCTACTGATTTTCGCTTAATATTTTACCTGCTTGTCTATATCTAGATCGATATGACAGCTGTTGCAGTTCTTAACCAGCAGGCGATAACCTTTCATCGCTTTCGCTGTATCGTTTTTCCTGATGCCGGAACGTATGAGCTTAACCGGCTCCTTCATCCTGTCTTTGTAATAGTAAGAAAAGGATTCTTTTAGTTTACGGTGTTCGTTAAACTTTCGGCTCACCTCCAGCATAATGCTATCCATGCCTTCCAGTAACCAAACAGCATCCTGCAAACGGCCTGCTTTTAACTCATCTCCCATATTTTCCTGGTAGATTTTCAGATCAAGCATGTTTTCATCAAGGTCCTTAATCGTATGCGGACGACCATCACTGCAACTACAGCAGGCAATAAAAATTATTGCAGAAATTAACATCCATCTTACAGGTGAAAGCATTCACCAAATTAAAACAACCCGGTTATTTTTCCATTATTATCGATATCAATATTTTCAGCCGCAGGTATAGCCGGCAAACCTGGCATCCGCATCATTTCCCCTAAAATAGGAATGACAAAACCGGCGCCTGATGCAAATTCAAATTCCCGGACAGTTACCACAAAATTCTCCGGCCTTCCCCGTTTTGTTTCATCATCCGATAATGATTTGGGTGTTTTGGCCATACAAACCGGCATCTTGTCAAATCCCAATTCTTTAATATGCTTCAGGTGAGTTTTGGCTTTCACAGAAAACTCCACTCCCCTTGCCCCATAAATTTCAGTTGCAATTTTGTGCATTTTCTCTTCAATCGTCATGTCTGCATCATAAAGCGGCTTAAAATCACTTTCACCACTCTCTACTATCCGCACTACTTCCGCAGCTAACTCGGTACTGCCTTTTCCGCCTTCGGCAAAACATTTGCAAACAATGGCTTTTACTCCATACTTTTTACAGGCTTGCTGCACCAGTTCTATTTCTTCCTGGCTATCATTGGGAAAATAGTTGATTGCTACCACTGGCTTCATTCCAAACTTCATCAGGTTCTCAATATGCTTTTCCATATTCGGAATTCCTTTGAGCAACTTGTCCGTGTTTGCCGTTTGCAGCTCATCTTTTTTAGCACCGCCATGATGACGTAACGCTTTTATCGTAACAACCAATACAGCTGCCTCCGGTCTTAAACCGGCGCCGGCACATTTGATGTCAAAGAATTTTTCTGCACCCAGGTCAGCGCCAAAGCCGGCTTCTGTCACCACATAATCTGCCAGGGATAAACCCATTTTGGTTGCATTCACCGTATTGGTTCCCTGTGCAATGCTGGCAAAAGGTCCACCATGCATAATGACAGGATTATTTTCCAATGTTTGAACCAGGTTAGGTTTCATTGCATCTTTCAGCAATACTGCCATTGCACCTACAGCATTCAGGTCTCTTGCAAAAACAGGCTCCCCCTTATCATTCATACCAATGTAAATATTACCCAACTTTCTTTTCAGGTCGTCAATGTCTTCTGACAAACAAAGAATAGCCATGATCTCCGAAGCAGGTGTAATGTTGAATCCATCTTCTCTGGGGATACCCTGGTTAATACCTCCCAACCCAATTAAAATATGACGCAGTGCCCGGTCATTCATATCCATCACTCTCTTCCACACGATGGTTCTCGGGTCTATGTGCAGGTTTCTTGTTTTATTTTGGAGGTTATTATCTATAAGTGCAGACAAAAGATTATTTGCTTTTTCTACCGCAGAAAAATCGCCGGTGAAATGAAGATTGATATCTTCCATGGGCACTACCTGGGCATAACCTCCGCCGGCAGCACCGCCTTTTATTCCGAATACAGGACCCAAAGATGGTTCTCTCAATACAGCCATGGCTTTCTTACCGATGACGTTCAGTCCGTCAGTCAATCCAATAGAAACAGTGGTTTTACCTTCCCCATACGGAGTGGGTGTTATAGCGGTAACCAGCACCAGGTGATGTTGTGCAATTTTGTCCTTATCTATAAGCTTTAGCGGAAGCTTTGCTTTGAATTTTCCGTAGTACTCAATATCATCCGCATTAACGTTAATTGAAGCAGCCATTTCTTTTATATGCTTCATCTTAGCCGATTGGGCTATTTCCAGGTCAGAAGGGAATATTGCAGGCATAATCGCTAGTTTTTAACACTGCAACTTAGTTGATAGTATTTTTTGGAGGCTTGATAAATATCAGAACTGAGTATGATTTACTTCTGTTGTCTTATCCAGATAATAAAATCCAACGGAGGTAATTTATCAATCCCGAGTTGCCGAAGGATGGTTACCAACTGGCCCCGGTGATAAGTGGAATGATTAAAAACATGCAGTAAAACCTGGTATACCGGCTGCTTAAATAACTCCTTTTTGGAGTTATGAAAATGAAATACATGGCTTAGTGAAAGCTCTGAAGCATTCTGCACCCAGTCTTCCCATTGTTTTGACTGACTGATAATACCAGCCAGTAGCTCCCGCATTGAACCGGAAAAACTATCTCTGGGAAAAACGACCCTTTCCTGCATTTTGACCCGCTGCCACCAGCCACTTTCGGCGTCCCAAATATGCAATGCAGTTTTATACAGGCTGGGAAAACTGGAAACTACTTCAGCCTGGTGCTTTTCTTCCGGTAACAAAAGTATTACTTCGCTGATGCGCTGGTTGGCCCATACATTATAAGAAGCATACTGTATTAGCAGTTCTTTCATCAGAAGGTTGGTGCGGTTGAAAACAGTACTTTTGAACTTATCCAAATTTCATAAATACAACCTTTTTGCATGAACAAAAGTTATCCCCGGGAAGACGACAATCTGAATAACTCAATTCCGCTTACAGGCTGGGGCTCTGTTGCCGTACATGCCGGTCACAAAAAAGACCCGATGTATGCACACCAGGTGCCCATTTATGCCAGCAGCACTTATGTTTTTGATGAAGCAGAACAGGGCATGCGCCGCTTCAGCGGGAAGGAAGAAGGTTATATCTACAGCCGCTGGGGAAACCCCACTATGACTGAAGCGGAAGAGAAAATAGTTGCGCTTGAAACCTTTGGACTGAATATGCAGGCAAAAGGTATTCTTCATTCCTCAGGAATGGCCGCTATTACAACACTGATGCTGGCTACATTAAAACCCGGTGATAAAATCCTTACACATTATTCATTGTACGGAGGCACCAATGAATTGGTCAATAAGGTTCTGCCTGACCTGAATATAACTGCCGTAATTGCCGACCTGAGAGACCTGAACAAAGCAGCCGATATGTTGAAATCGGAATCAGCCATTAAAATGATTTATTTAGAAACACCAGCCAATCCTACCATTCAGTGTGTCGATATAGATGAGCTTACCCGGCTGGGCAGGCAATACAACTGTATAGTGGCATGCGATAATACATTCGCTACTCCTTATCTGCAGCAGCCATTTCAATATGGTGTTGATTTCATTGTTCATTCTACTACAAAATTTTTGAATGGTCATGGAACGGCTATTGGCGGAATCCTTCTGGGCAAAGACCTGGATTTTATGTACACACATTGTAAAAAAGTGCATCGTTTGTTAGGCGGTAATTCAAATTCATTTGACGCCTTTCTGCTGATACAGGGAATGAAAACACTGGAATTAAGAATGGAAAGACATTGCCATAATGCGATGGAAGTGGCCAATTTCCTGGCTGCACATCCGGCAGTTGCAAAAGTCAATTACACCGGGCTTGCAGATCATCCCGATCATTTTACTGCCATGAAACAAATGCGGCATCCCGGGGCCATGCTTAGCTTTGAACTGAAAGGCGGATTGCAGGGAGGCATCGATTTCATGAACAAACTTAAAATGTGTGTAAGAACGGTATCATTGGGCACCTGTGACACCCTGCTTTCTCATCCTGCCTCCATGACACATTACAGTGTGCCTAAAGAAGAAAAGCAGAAATATGGTATCACCGACGGCTTAATAAGGATGAACGTAGGCATTGAGAACATACAGGATATTATCACTGATTTAAACCAGGCATTGAGCTGATCAACTATGAATATTACTATCAGAAGAGCAGATGAAAAAGATTGTCCAAGGCTATTGGAATTAATAAAGGAACTGGCCGTTTATGAAAAGGCCCCAGACGACGTAACAGTAACACTTGAGCATTTTGAAAAAAGCGGCTTTGGAGAAAAGCCTGTTTGGTGGGCCTTTGTGGCGGAAGAAAATGGATTCATACATGGGTTTGCCCTCTATTATATCCGCTATTCCACCTGGAAAGGGCAGGCTATGTACCTTGAAGATATTATTGTTACTGAATCATCAAGGGGAAAAGGAATCGGAAAGCTGTTAATGGACCGTTTAATCATTGAAGCCAGGGAAAGAGGATTCAAACGAATAGTATGGCAGGTACTGGAATGGAACGAGCCTGCTATTAATTTTTATAAAAAATATAAGTCGGAATTTGATGCGGAGTGGGTGAATTGTTCGATTTATGTTTAGTGATTAAACCATTTTTGCTGATGTGCCATACTGATAATTTCAGCTTTTGACTGCACATGAAGCTTTTCATAAATATTCGCAATGTGCTTACGAACAGTAAGCACACTGATATCTAATTCTGAAGCAATTCGTTTGGCATCCCAGCCCTTTACCATATACTTCAAAACACCCTCCTCCCTGCTCGTAATCATTTCGGGCAATGTACCCTTCTCCTCACTACCTTGCAGTATGGCTTTGCTCATCAATTGCAAGGCTTTTCTGGCAATAGCGGGACTCATAGGCGCCCCCCCATACTCCAGTACATTCATCACCGCCTCATGTAAAACACCGGCAGGTTCATGTTTAAGCAGATAACCAGATGCACCTGATTTTATGGCTTCAAATATTTTTTCATCATCATCAAATACTGTTAATACTATAAAATGTACTGGGGGGTAAAGTGATTTGGCCAGCCTGATCGTTTCTATACCATTCATTCCCGGCATCTCCAGGTCCATGAAGATCACTTGCGGCAGTTTTGCATGAGGCATTCCCTTGAGTTGTTCCAGACAGTCATGTCCGTTGGCAGCTACAAATGCAACCTGCATATTCCCCAATACCTGTATTTTTTGTAAAAAGGTATTGCGGTTCACATTATTATCCTCACAAAGTGCAACAGTAAAATTCATAAGCAATATAAAATTAGAACACACCGGTTCAGAAAAAATAATCAATTTGTAGTAGGCAAAACTTTTACAGCCATTCCCCGGGGAATTAATTTTTCCCAACTTACGGCCCAGCCTGCCTCACGACTCCTTTCTAATATGTTTGATAACCCGTTACCGGATGCTGACTTAATCTCATTTACATTAAATCCTTTGCCATCGTCGTTAATGGCAACTTCCCAGGTAGTATTTCCAATTATTCTGATCACAATATTTTCACCGCCACTGTGCTTCAGTGCATTGTTTATCGCTTCTTGCATAATGCGATATAAATGAAAGGCCTGGGAGGACGGCAGCCTATGATCAACGGTGATATTTTCTTCTACTTCAATATTGAATGCCGGGTAACTTTTGCACAACCTGTTTATGAAATTCTTAATCCTGTCACTGATGGCTGTAAGGTTTAACTCGTCTTTTTTTAATACCCAGATAGTGTCATTTAACTGAGAGATGATGGCATTTGAGTTACTGGCCAGCTGCTGAAAGGCATTCTTTGTATCCTCATCTGCATCCGGAAGATGAATATAACCTAGATTGGATGCCATTGAAGCAGCAAAGGCCCCCAGGTTATCATGCAGGTCGGAGGCTATCCGCACCCTTTCCTTTTCTTCTGCTTTCTTTACCGCTTCTTCAGCCTGCCTTCTTTCTTCTTCCATTATTTTTTCAACCTTTGTCTTCTGTTTCTTCCTGTAACTTCTGAACAAAGCAAACCCAGAAATAAGAAGAAGAGCAATCATGATAATTGATCCATAAAACATGAAATTTTTTCGTTGCAGATCATACTTCTGCTGAAGTATGGTGTTTTCTTTTTTCTGTACCTCGTATTTTGTTTGCAACGCAGCAATGGCTTCTGCAGAGTTAGCTGCGTACAAAGAATCTTTGGCACTTACCAATTCTTCCAGTGACAACCTGTATTCATCCAGTTTTTCTGCCTGTTTGTAATAACCAGCAAGCTTTTCAAGAAAAGTAACCCTTAACTTCGGATCATTACTTACAACTTCATTTGACCCATTAGTTGTCGATTCAATATTCCCTTTTTTTAAATTGTTTTTGCATATCTCAATGGCCTTATCTACTTGTCCTGAATTTGCGTAGAAATCGGCTAACTGAAGATTATCTTCCACAATAAAATTTGCTGATGAAAGTTTTGCCCTCGTACTGATCATTTCAAGCAGGGCTTTTTCAGCAAGTTTATATTGCTTTGTTGCTGTATAGATATTTGTTTGTATTCGAAGAGCGGTGGCAACATAATTCAGGTTCTGTATTTGCCGGCATATTGGCAACCCCTTTTCAATGAAATAACTGGCTGAATCCATTTTGCCAAGTGATGCGAAGGCATAACCGGCATTGACATAGGCTGGTGCCAGTACCTGTAAATACCTGTTCTTAGCTCCTGCAATCTGCATAGAGCGGTTTATCCATTTCAACGCTTCAATTAGTTCTTGCCTGGCAATAGCAATTGAACCAATCGTATTGCACGTTAGTCCAATGACGAGGGTATCCTTGTATTGCTCTGCTTTTGGCAAAATACTATATAAAACATCCAGGGCTTCAGCAAATCTTGATTTCGAACCAAGATACATGGCTTTTGCCCTCATCAGTTTGAAATAAATATCTCTTGTTTCCGGATTGTCTACAGGATTGCGGGTAATCCCGGGCTCAATAAATACGAGGGAGCTGTCACTCCAGCCCCAGCGGTAATACCAGTTGGCATACGCCAGTTCAGCAAGACTTTTCAATCGTTGATTTTTACTTTTCGTTGCTAATTCTTTAATTACCGGGCCATGTGCGTCAAGTGTATCACGGTTAATACTATGATACTCTTCAAACATATTAATTAATGCCATGAGCCTGGCTTCCTGTGTTTTTGCCGCATAAACTGACTGTCGCAAGCTGTCGGCCAATACAGTTTGGGCATGCCCTGTGAAAGGACGGGAAATCAGTAATAGCAATAATAAGAGATGGAATTTTCTCATTCCCTGAACTTGATAATTCTAAAATATTCCAATTCCGGCAGATTTTCCGGTATCTACTACAAATTGAGTATTGGCCGCAGCGGTGTTAAATGCAATTTTTATAGTGTCAAAATCCAACCTGTTTCTAGCCCGGTTACCCTTCGATTTTGCTGAATCATTAATTATAAAACTGCCTTCGCAGTACAATGACACAAAAAACTGACTGATGACCAGACTCTTTTACCTTCTCATCCTGAATGCCTTAGCGCTTTCACATCCTGCTTTGTCGCAAAAAAGGACAGTGCAAAAAGTGAATATGAGCGAATTGGAAAGTAAGTTGGTAATACCCCTTTGGGCTTCAGGCAATACAATTCATACCCGTTCCATTACCAACCGGAGCATGAATGCACCGGAGGCAACTTGCGATACAATTATTCTGACCAGGCAATCCCAGGTTGACAGCTTCAAAATTCTTTATCCCGGATGTATTTCGGTTCAGATTCTGGAGATCAACGGACAGGGAGCAAGTCCTGCCATCACACAGCTTGACTCGTTAAATGAAGTAGAAAGTGTAACGCAAAAGCTAAAAATCGCATACACTTCTATTGCTTCGCTAAGCGATCTTTCCTCGCTGAACTCCCTAGGAGATACACTGGAACTGCAATATAATTTTCTACAAACAAGTATTGGCTTAAACAACCTGGCAACCCTGGGTACTGTCATCATTAATAAACTTCCTGCCCTAAATACCCTGTCAGGTTTAAGCAACGGGATCACCAATATTGGCGGAGTGTTGATTGACAGTACTGCATTAACAAGTTTAGCCGGTCTTGAAAGTGTGGAAAAGATAAACGGTTATCTGGATATACGATTCTCACCGATTGTTAGCTTAAGCAGTCTTTCAAATCTTGATTCAATCAATGGCTATTTAAGACTGGAGCGGCTTCCATCATTAACATCTGTAAGCCTTAATAACCTCGAATATGTATTTGGATTTTTGTTTTCCGGATTGGATAACCTTACCTCTCTTTCAGGCTTAAGCAATAACCTGCTCAATACCAATCTGGGAACAATATGGATGATCAATACAGGTATTACATCGCTTTCCGGGCTTGATAATGTTACCGGATGTGCTAATTTCTATTTCTGGCTCAACCCCAATCTTACCACATTAAACGGATTTAACCAGGTTTCAGGAGATATCCCTGGCGGTTTTTCACTCTGGGCAAATGATTTACTGACTGATATATCCGCTTTAAGCAACATTACTTCCATAAGTAACGGCGATCTTGACTTCCATGGAAACAACCAGCTTTCTGATCTCACGGGCCTGGGTAATATCATTACGATTGGCAGACGTTTACGGGTTTATGAAAATCCAAATATTACATCCCTGGCTTTTCTGAATAATAGTCTTGATATACTGGACAACAATACTGAAGGCATACAAATTGAAAGCAATCCACAATTATCTGTATGTTCATTTGATCCGGTATGTAACTATCTTAATAACGGAGGTTTTGGTATTGTTCAAAACAATGCACCGGGCTGTTCAAGTATAGGCGAAATTCAGGCTGGCTGCGGACCTGGTTGTACAAGCAGTATTGTAAAAACATGGACAGGTATAAATGGCACAGACTGGAACGACCCGGATAACTGGAGTCCAATTGGTGCTCCCGGAAATTGTGACCAGGTTTATATTCCCAACGGTGTACCCGATAATCCGGTTGCCAATACCAATCTTTCAATTGGCGGACTTATAATAGAAAGCGGAGGTTCACTTGACATGAACGGCTTTAATCTTGTTTGTAAAGACACTCTGTATATTGATGACGGAGATATTTATAATGCCAATTCCATTCAGTTCAACAAGATCAGCGATCCTTATATTTTTGATGCCGGCATCCAGGCAAATACTTCAATTACTTTAGACAAATATTTTGGCAGCCTGTATTTTGCTTACAATACATTTATCGGAAATGTTGTTTTAATAGACAGTATCGGCAGGGCCGGACTGGCTGAGTTAAGCAATAATCATTTTAATAATGACCTCACCATTTTTGGCGCCAGCCAGCAACCTGGCGCCCATACCGTTTTTTCCGGTTCAGGTGATGATTATATTTCAGGTTCATTAGGCATTGCCTATACTTCTATCGCAAATCTTAATATTGGAACAGGTGGCACCCTGCATATTGGTGGCGATCTGAACCTGAATACAGATGTCAATCCCGCATTGATTAACCTGAACGCTGTCAATTTCAACGGAGGTAACAACTCTCATATCCGTCAGTTTGGTACCGTGCCGGTTTCCTTTAACAATCTTTACACTGATAAATTCTCAAAGGCGCAACTAATTATTCCCGAACAGCCCATTTACCTGCGTAGTGTAGCATGCCTCTCAGGAGGATTGATAAAAACAAGCCCATCTGCATTGCTGATAGCAGAAGATAATGCTTCCATTAATTGCCATAGTTCAGAAAGCTGGGTTTGGGGCCCTATAAAAAAAATCGGGAATGACCAGTTTACGTTTGTTGTAGGTGATAGCCTGAAAAAGGCATTACTGACAATGGCCACAGCACCAGCACAGGTAACTGATGCTTTTACGGCACAATACTTCAGAACCAATCCGTCTAATGCCGGGTATGATACAGCACAACATGTTTCATCGCTGACAACAGTTTCCGGAAAGGAATATTGGTTATTTACCCGGGACAATGGCAACAGCAATGTTCGTATAAACCTTCAATACGACAGTACACGCAGCCAGCAGATCTCTTCCATCTATAGTTTGAGGGCCAGCCAGTGGAATGGCTCGCAATGGATAAACAACGGAGCTTTATCCATTACCGGCAATTTACTTGAAGCTTATGTCACATCACAGGATGTTTTATCATCTTTTGGACCACTTACATTAGGTTATGTATTACCACCCCGGATACCAGTAATTACAGTCACCAATATGGATACAATTGCCTGTCGTGGTTCATCCTTCAAAGTACATTTTACTGTAGATACTTTAATGTTCCCGACAAATACTTTTACTGCTCAGCTATCAGACAGTACCGGCAGTTTTGCTAATCCTTTGAATATTGGTCAACTGGTAAGTGCTATCAATTCGGATAGTATCACAGTCACCATTCCGGTAAATACAGCTCTTTCATCGGCTTATAAGATTAGAGTAACTGGCACTGCACCACCTGATACAAGCATTAATGCAAAAGCACTAACCGTTAAAACAATTCCATCAGTTAATTTTTCTATTGAAGGTCCGGGCATCGGCTGCATCAGTGCAGGTATACATAAATACTATCCCAGCCAGCAAGAAGCTGGTGTTAGTTATAACTGGTCACTGAGTGGTGGCGGCACATTTACTACCAATCAGGATACGGCATATGTTACCTGGACAACGCCCGGTACAAGAACGATAACACTGAATACCTACAATGAATGCGGAGCTGGCCCTGCTGCAAACAGGAGTATAACTGTCAGTTATCCTGTTCCGTCTGCAGCACCGGTATTAACAAAAGCCGGACGCTGGTTATATGCTACAGAACCTGATACAGCACAGCATGCAACGGGCTATCACTGGTACAGGAATGATACATTGATCGCTGGTGCATCAAGTTCCTCTTATTATGCTTCATTGGCCGGAAATTATAAAGTAACCTACTATAATCTCTGCGGTGATGGCCCTGCATCCAACATGATTTCATTTGCATTAAACGCAGTGCCGCAAACCATCAATTTCCCGTCTATACCCAATAAAACGTATGGCGACTCTGCTTTTGCCATTATTGCAACAGCCAGTTCCGGGCTTCCTGTATCATTAGCGCTGATCAGCGGACCGGGATCTTTATCCGGCAACACTTATACAATTACAACAACAGGAACTGGCGCCATTCGGGCTATACAGCCGGGCGATGATGTATATGATACAGCCGCAATTGTGATACAGCCAATAACTATTGACAAAGCTGCTCAAACCATCAATTTTCCAACCATTCCTGACCAGGATATTACAACCGCTGCATTCACCTTAACTGCAACTGCAAGTTCAGGTTTACCGGTAAGCTATGCCTTACTATCAGGTCCTGCAAGTTTAGCAGGTAACCAGCTTATCTATACAGGAATTGGCACCATCAGTATTAATGCGCTGCAACCGGGTGATACAAACTATTTGGCAGCAACTTCAGTAAACAGAACATTCTGTGTTAGGATAGCTGAACTTAATATGATTAACGGGCCACAATACGTTTGCCCTGGTCAGACCGCTACTTATCGAATTAATAAAGTGACCGGGCTTGCCTATAGCTGGCGTCTGTCTGATGGCACCACTTACCCATCTACTGCTGATTCAGTGAATATAACTTGGGGATCTTCAGGCGTTAAAACACTGATTGTTTCAGCATCCGGCCCATGTGGTGCAGCATCAGCCAACGATTCACTGGTTGTAAATATTATTACTGCACAAACACCCGGTGCAGTTTCGAATATGCTTCCGGCTGATGGAGCAACAGAACAAATATTGCCGCTGAACCTTTCATGGCAGTCAGGCAGCAATGCGCTTAGTTATGACTTGTATGTGTGGGATTCATCAGCTACAGAGCCATCAACACCTTATGCAGCCAATCTTACCAATGTATCTTATATAATTCCCCAGGGAGCATTGCCCTATAATAAAGCCTACAAATGGAAGGTTGTATCAAAAAATGCTTGTCTTGAAACGAGTGGCCCTGTACAATACTTCAGGCTGAAAAAATTGCCAGACCTGCTGGTAAGCAATGTACAGGCGCCAACAGCTGCCTTTTCAGGACAAACCATAACTATCAACTGGAGAGTAGCTAATGCAGGACCAGGCAATACAGCCACTAACCAGGATTGGACTGATGCAGTTTTTCTTTCATTTGACACTCTGCCCAATTTTACTATTTCGCCAAACACATCACCTGCTGCATGGAGCCAACTGGAGTTTCCCATCAGGCCTTTACTGATCGGCACCCGTAATAATGTAACAGCGCTGGATAGTGGCCAGCATTATGATAACAGCATCAATTTCACTTTGCCAATAAATTATAGCCAGCCGCTTTACGTTTATGTGATAACAAATTATCCAGCAAACACCAGCCTGCAGCAAATGACTGTGATAAATGACACTGCAAGAGCACCGCAGGCAATCGCAGTATCACTTTCACCTACACCGGATCTGAGAGTGGACACCGTATTTACTCCTTCTTCCGTATTCTCCGGCAGCACTATTGATATTACCTATAAAGTAAAGAACTATGGAGTGATGACTCCTGCCGGAAGTGTGTGGACTGATAAAATTTATATCTCACAAAGCCCCATTTTCAACATCAATAATGCTATCCATTTGAAACTGCCAAGGATAAATGGCACCTATTACCCTAATGCTGAAAATGCGAACATTACTAATAACACACAATTGCTGGCTGACAGTTCATATACCAGGACTGTGCAGGCAGTGATTCCCAATTTTATCTCGGGTCAGTGGTTTATATATGTCCATACGAATGCTACTACAAGTTTATATGAAGGTGCCCTGGCCAATAATAATATCAATAATAAATTGCTGCAGGTGTTTCTGACTCCTACACCCCTACTTACTATTAATAGCCTTTCTGCTCCGTTAACCATAGCAAGCACAACTCAGCCAATTGGAATAAACTGGAACATATTTAACACTGGTTTTAATGACAATCTTGAGAAAAATAAGGGCCACTACTACAGGCATACTGGTTTCTGCCAATCAAATTTGCTTCAGCTGACCGACAGCGCCGGTTTTGGTTCCAGCTATTGGGTAGATCGTGTATACCTCAGCACCGACTCCACCGGTATTAATGGAAACGCTATCCTCATCGGAGAAAAAACACAAGGAGTAATAAACAGTGGAATTCACGCAGACAATGCTCCCTCTTATAAATGTGTGCAACCGGGAACTAACCCGGCAAGTGAAAACATCAATACATTTAATGTAATAAGACCTGGTTCTAACCACCCAGGTGAATTTAATTTTACTTTACCGGCTGACCTGCTACCAGGAAATTATTATGTTTATGTTAGAGCCAATGCCACACAAACGGTATATGAATATCCGGGTACACCCCAAATCAGAAGGAGTGCATTACCTATCAACATCCGGCGGCCCGATTTAGCTGTATCAGCTACTGTCCCTGCTTCTGCATCTGCTGGACAACCTGTCACAATAACCTATAATATCCTGAATAATGGTCCGGGTGCTGTATTCAATCAGTTAAGAAATGACAAAATTTATTTCAGCACCTCGCCTGTTTTTGATGGCGCAGCCCAGCTTATAAACACTCAAAGCTTTATAGAAAGCATACCGGCAGGCACCCCGGTTAGTCATACATTTAGTTATACCATTCCAAACGGAGTAAGCGGTAACCGTTATTTCTATGTTCATACAAATTTTGACAGTACTTTCCGGGAAACCAATTATAGCAATAATATCAGCAGTGCCGCTCCTACGTCAGTTATTAATCCTACACCGGCTGACCTGGTGGTAACATCTGTTCCATTGGCAGATTCATTGTTTACCATCTATAATTCGAAAATAAAATATACCGTTACGAATAATGGCCCCGGCAGCACCTATGGCACATGGACAGACAGCATTTTCGTCAGTTGTAACCCTGTGTACAGTTCAGCTAACAGTTATTTTGTTGCTAAAAGGAATCATAGTGGCACTTTGAATACGGGTACTTCTTACACTGATTCAGTAAATGTAAATATGCAGTTCAGCTGGACTTATAATAGCTGCTTCCCGGAAATAGCAGCAACAACAGCGTATTTCTTTGTAAAAACCAATGCATCAGGTGATGTTTATGAAGGAGCGAACAGCAATAATAATGTAAATGGTTCAGGTGCCAGAATACTTGTAAATCCATTAGTTGATCATATAGTTACTTCTGTATCAGGATCAGATACCGCCACAGCAGCCAGGCCGTATAGTATTAACTGGACAGTAAAGAATATTGGCCGTAATCCGGGGCCACTGTACTACCAATTATGGAATGACGGTGTATATTTCTCACCAGATTCTTTAGAAAATGGAAATGATATGCTGGCCAGCCAGTTTCTGATGACTACCCGGTTGGAAAGTAACCAGAGCTATTCAGAAACAAGACCTGCAATTGTTCCCAATATTCCGACGGGTGATTATTATGTCTTTCTGAAAACTAATGCCACCAATTATATTCCCGGAGAAAAACAACTGAATAACAACAGCAATTTTATACGAAATATTACAAGTGCTGCCAGAAAGATACATGTCATTCAGCCATTGCTTCCTGATTTTGTTGACACAATCTTTTCTGCACCTGCCACAGCGGCAGCCGGGCAACCAGCCATTGTAATACATAAAATAACCAATACAGGTGCCGGGCCGGTTTATCCTAATAACTGGAGTACCAAACTCTGGCTTTCTACAGATTTTACTCCTGGCAATAGTGGTGATATAGAACTATTCTCCCGCAATATGAATGCTGCGCTGCAGCCTGGTCAGTCATTGAATGACACTATCAATTTTACACTAAACCTGAATACAGTACCGGGCAATTATATCCTGATTGCTCATACAGATGCCAATAACTCAGTTTTTGAATCAAATGATACCAACAATCTTGCTTTCAGTTATGTAACAGTATTCAGGACACAGCCTGTAGATCTGGTTGTTGAAAATGTAATGAAGCCTGACACTGTCTTGTTAGGCTATAGTATAGATACTGCCAAATGGGTCATTGCTAATCTGTCAGCCAATACGGCTACAGGAGTATCCTCTGATGGCTTTTATCTTTCCACTAATACAGCTCTTGATTCAACTGCTGTATTAATTGGAATAAAAAACAAGAACATAAACATGCCCCCGCTTGACAGGGACACCATTAGCATGCAGCCGTTGGTGACCAGCCTGGTTGAAGGGCAATACAGGGTGCTGGTGAAAACAGATTTGCTGAATAATATTAATGAAACGGATAAGAATAATAACACAGGTATATCGGCAGGCAGCATTTATGTAAAAGCAAAGGAACTGAAGTTAGATATACCGGAATTGAATACACTGCATACGCTGACGAGGTATTACAAACTGGTAATACCGGATTCCTTGAATGGATCTACTATCCTTGTTTCTCTGATTACAAGTGATTCCCTGTCCATGCGGAATGAAATGTATATTGGACTGGGTTATGTTCCCTCTCCAGCTCGTTTTGACTACAAATTCAATAAACCCAATTACGGTAATCAACAGATTGTAATGACTTCTGTTGTTGATTCGGTGTATTACATCGCCGTACGCTGTGTGTCAGCAAATCCTTTAATTCAAAATATAACACTATCTGCAGTACGGCTTCCGTTCGCAATTTTAAATGTGCAGTCCAGCACCGGTGGAAATATCGGTAATGTAACCGTTAAATTAAGCGGGTCGTTATTCACTAATAATATGGTGGCCCGTCTGAGCAGGCCGGGTACTACTATTTACTCTTCTGCCGTTTATTTTATCAACAGCACCACCGTCTTTGCCACCTTCAACCTGCAGGGAAGACCAGTAGGGCTTTATGATGT
>CAYPBW010000015.1:0-4323 GCA_964409055.1 uncultured Chitinophaga sp.
CTCTGTATCGCACAGGGTATGCAAATGCCCAAATTGTATATCATCGAAGATGATTCCCTGAATGCATTTGCCAGTGGTATTAATCAGCGTACTTATTCCATCTCCCTCTCCAGGGGCATTATCAATAAACTGGACGATGATGAACTGGAGGGTGTGATTGCCCATGAACTGACGCATATCCGCAACAGGGATGTGCGGCTGCTGATCGTGTCGATCATTTTCGTAGGCATCTTCGCCTTCCTGGCCGAAATGGCTTTTCGCTCCCTGCGTTTTGCCGGTTCAGGAAGAAAAAGCAGGGACAGCAAAGGAAGCGGCGCTATTATCCTTATTGCTATAGTTGTAACAGCTATTGCCTATTTCTTATCCATCTTGCTTCGTTTTGGTATTAGCCGGAAAAGAGAATACCTGGCGGATGCAGGCAGTGCTGAAATGACGAAGAAACCTTATGCCCTGGCCAATGCGTTGCGAAAAATTTCCAATGACCCGCTGATCGAAGCGGTAGAAAGCCGTGATGTGGCGCAACTGTTTATTGACAACCCCAAACCCTCTACCCACAAATCAGCCTCATGGGATAATATGTTTGCCACCCATCCGCCAATTGAGAAAAGGATTGAGCTGCTGGAACAGTTTGTATAACCAGTCGGTAGTTTTTATTCGATACCCAGCAGGCCTGTTACTCCACCCGGGAGCTTCTTGATAGTTGAAAAAAATACCAGACTTCCGAATCTTGACTCCGTACTACTGACTCAAGACTCCCTCCCTCCCAACATAGGTACAAACGAAAAACGGTCAAACACTTCTTCCTTTACTGCGCCGCCTTCCAGTTTGGTGATTCGTTTCATCTGCTGAATATCACCGGCGCCAACCGGTATCACCATCATTCCACCCACTTTCATTTGTTCAATTAATTTGGGCGGCACATACGGTGCGGCTGCGGTGATGATGACCCTGTCAAACGGAGCATAAGTGGGCAGGCCTTCATACCCGTCTCCGTAAAAAGTCTTAATAGTGTGATATTTTTTTAAGAACTCAAATTGTTTGTTCAACTCATGCAGTTTTTTTTGTCTTTCAATCGTATACACTTGTGCACCCATCTCCGCCAGCACTACTGCCTGGTAAGCGCTGCCGGTACCAATTTCCAGCACTTTCATAAACGGTTTTATTTCCAGCAACTGGCTTTGGTAGGCTACTGTGTAAGGCTGTGAAATAGTTTGACCCTCTCCAATAGGGAAAGCCCTGTCTTCATAAGCTACTTCATCAAAAGCAGAATCGAGGAAGAAATGGCGGGGAACTTCCAAAATAGCATCCAGCACTCTTTCATCTGTTATTCCTTTGGCCTGTATGCCCTGCACTAATTTTTTGCGAAGGCCTTTATGACGATACGTATCTTCTGTTGGTCTCATAAGCTGAACAAAAATAAATAAGCAGCATCGAAATGCTGCTTATTACAAATCATTTATTACCGGTCATCACAATTTCATATCAGCAATTACAGCTTTAATCTTTTCATCCAGCGCTGCATTCACTTTATCAAACTCCGCTGCACTGGCAAGCTTTGTATTTACACTAAAATAGAATTTGATCTTCGGTTCGGTACCACTCGGCCTGGCAGAAATACTGCTGCCGTCCTCCAATATAAATTGTAAAACATTGGATTTAGGCAAATCAATAGCCCACTCCTCTCCTGTTTGCGGGTTGGTTCCTTTTCTCAACTCATAGTCAAGCAATTTAACCACTGCCGACCCATTGATGGTTTTGGGCGGGTTATTGCGATAGCTTTCCATCATTGCTGCGATCTGCTGCTGGCCATCCATTCCTTTTTTGGTAATAGAGACCAGGTGCTCTTTGTAAAAGCCATACTGTACATACAGGTCAATCATCTTTTCATACAAACTGCGGCCTTTTTCTTTTTCATAAGCCGCCATTTCGCATAGCAAGGCTACTGCACTGATGCCATCTTTGTCCCTTATCTTATCGCCGATCATTAAACCAAAACTTTCTTCACCACCGATGATATAGTTTTCCTTTCCCTCTTTCTGCCTGATCATTTCAGCAATCCACTTAAAACCCGTCAGCACCCGGTAGCAACCCACACCGTTTCCGGCAGCAATGGCATCAATCATCGGGGTGGTAACAATGGTGGTAATCACCATATCGTTGGGTTTGGCAATGCCTTTTGTTTTTCTTGCTTCGATCAGGTAATTAAAGGCCAGCACTGCTGTCTGGTTGCCGTTCATCAGCACCCATTTGCCATGTGAATCTTTGACGCCAATAGCAAGTCTGTCCGCATCCGGGTCTGTTCCGCAAAGAATATCTGCATTGAGTTCCTCTGCCTGCTTCAACCCATAACTCATGGCTTCACTTTCTTCCGGGTTAGGATATACCACCGTGGGGAAATTTCCATCGGGCACAGCCTGCTCCTTTACAATATGCACATTGTTAAACCCAAATTTTTCCAATACAGGCGGTACTAACTTGATACCGGTGCCGTGTATAGGAGTGTAAACGATCTTCAGGTCACTGTGTTTGGCAATCACTTCAGGATACACACTCAGTTCTTTCACCATCTCCATATACTTTTCGTCCAGTTCCTTTCCAATGATGGTGATATTTCCTTCACCACCACTCCATTTCACATCGTCAACCGAAGCAATCTTGTCAACTTCTTTGATTACATTCTTATCATGCGGCGGCACTAACTGCGAGCCATCATCCCAATAGGCCTTGTACCCGTTGTATTCTTTTGGATTATGCGAAGCAGTACAAACCACACCACCCTGGCAACCTAATTCCCGGATGGCAAATGATAATTCAGGTGTCGGCCGCATGTCTTCAAACAAATACACTTTGATACCATTGGCCGCAAACACATTGGCGGTTGTTTCTGCAAAAAAACGGCTGTTGTTGCGGCTGTCATGTGCAATGGCCACTTTAACTCCGTTAGGGAAACATTGTTTCAGGTAATTGGCATAACCCTGTGTGGCCATGCCCACAGTGTATTTATTCATCCGGTTGGTGCCTACACCCATCAGTCCTCGAAGTCCGCCGGTTCCAAATTCAAGGTTTTTGTAAAATGCGTCTGCCAGTTCGTTAGGATGCTCCTCAGCCTGTATTTTCCGGATCTCTTCTTTGGTCGCTTCATCAAAATTTCCATTGAGCCAGGCTGCTACTTTTTGTTCGATAATATCAGTCATAAAAGTCGTTAAAATTAAGGCCCTAAGTTATTGAATTTCATCTTTTCAATCTGCATCAGCCTTGTAAGCGTAAATTTGTTGTTATGAGGTCATCGCCTGTACTACTTTCATCGTCCCTTGCGTCGCACACTTCATCGTTCCGATCTATACTTGCCATATTAGTAGTATCACTGGTTTTTATCTCTGGCCTCAATGCCCAAAATCAGCCAGATAGTTTAGTAATTCCGGTCACCGATACAATTACAAATGTTGACAATCCGGAAAATCTAAAAATATGGTTACAGCAAAACGGAGATAAGAACTTAAACTATTACACCCTGAGTTCTCAACAAAAGAAGAACCGTACCTGGCTTGTAGCAGGTATTAATGTAGTTGGGTATGGAGGCATCATGACTGCACTGTCGGCCGCCTGGTACGATAATTACACCAAAACAAAACTGCACTCTTTTGATGACAGCAGGGAATGGTTACAGGTGGATAAGGTTGGACATTTTTACGGCACCTGGATAGAGAGCCGGGCTAATAATGAACTCTGGAAATGGACGGGCATGGAAAGAAAAAAACGCATCTGGATCAGCGGCCTTACTTCATTCGCCTTTCAAACCACTATTGAATATTTAGATGGCCGCAGCGCTGAATGGGGATGGAGCTGGGCCGATTTTGGCGCCAATATATTCGGCAGCGGAACATTCATTGCACAGGAACTGGCCTGGGACGAACAACGTATCAAACTAAAATGGTCATTCCACCGGAAAAGTTATCCTGACGGTTCATTAAATCAGCGAAGTGATGCATTATTTGGTAAAAGCACACCTGAACGTATTTTAAAAGATTACAATGGTCAAACTTACTGGGCCAGTATTAATCTCAACTCATTTTTCTCAAAAAGTAACCTGCCCTCCTGGTTGGCTGTTGCGGTTGGTTATGGCGCTGAGGGTATGTTTGGCGGAACAGAAAACATTGGAAAGGACGAAAACGGGAATATTGTGTTTAACCGGCCAGACATTAAACGATACAGGCAATGGTATCTTTCACCGGATATTGACTTTACAAAAATTAAAACCAATAAAAAAGGGTTGCGTTTATTGTTCACAGTTTTAAGCGCCTTTAAATTTCCTGCGCCTTCACT
>CAYPBW010000015.1:4423-5616 GCA_964409055.1 uncultured Chitinophaga sp.
TTTATACTTATCAGCTTAATTTCCATTTTTCTTTTTACAAGGAAAGTAAAAGAGATCAGCCGTAACATCAGGTTGGGAAGAGAGGAAAACCTTAATGACAATCCATCGCAGCGCTGGAGAAATGTTTTGTTACTGGCTTTTGGGCAGAAAAAAATGTTCCGTAACCCCCTGGTGGCCTTTATGCATTTCTTTGTGTATGCCGGTTTTATTATTATCAATATTGAAGTACTGGAAATAGTGCTGGATGGCATTACCGGGAAACACCGTTTGTTTGCAGCCCCGTTGGGCGGACTTTATACATTCCTTATTAATGCATTTGAAATACTGGCATTAACGGTGCTTATTGCCTGTGTTATCTTCTTAATAAGAAGGAATATCATCAAACTAAAACGGTTTATCAGCAAAGACCTGGACGGCTGGCCAAGAAGTGACGCCAATTATATCCTTATCACCGAAATCGTTTTAATGTCGCTTTTCCTTTTGCTGAATGCCAGTGATACATTACTGCAGGCAAGAGGGGTTGAACATTATGCAGCTCACCCAACCGGGAACTTTATCATTTCTCAATACCTGCATACGCTAATCAATGGCATGGGCAATAATGGGCTGGAGATAATTGAAAGAGGTTCGTGGTGGTTGCACATAGCAGGTATTTTTGCCTTTCTGAACTACCTGCCCTATTCCAAACACCTGCATATTATCCTGGCCTTTCCCAATGCCTATTATGCCCGATTGCAACCGATGGGAAAGATGGAAAACATGGAATCCATCCAGAAAGAAGTGTTGTATGCCATGCAGCCGGAACTGGCCCCAACCGGTGAACAAGCAGCCGCTCCCCATAAATTTGGAGCTAAGGATGTGATGGACCTGAGCTGGAAAAACCTGCTGGATGCTTACAGTTGTACCGAATGCGGCCGCTGCTCTGCCTCCTGCCCTGCCAACCAGACCGGTAAGCTCCTTTCGCCCCGCAAGATCATGATGGATACCCGTGACCGGCTGGAAGAAGTGGGAAAGAATATTACTATCAATAAGGAATACAAAGATGACGGAAAAAGCCTGTTGCATGATTATATTTCTGTAGAAGAACTCCGTGCCTGTACTACCTGCAATGCCTGTGTGCAGGAATGCCCCGTCAGTATCAGTCCGCTGGATATCATCGTTCAGCTCCGTCGTTACCTGGTAATGGAAGAAAG
>CAYPBW010000015.1:5716-10301 GCA_964409055.1 uncultured Chitinophaga sp.
AGAACAATTTTGCCCCCTGGAAATTCAGCCCGGATGAAAGAGATAAATGGGTGGAGGAAATGCAGTAAAGTGAAATGTTTAACTGCCATATCATTATTTGTAATACTTACATCAGGTTGTCAAAAACAGGATGAAGCGGAAAGGTTTTATATCAACAATACATACACAATTGATAATTCAATAAGTGTTAATCCAATCAGGTTATTTACCAGAACTGGAGAAATAAATGACACCTCAGTAATTCATGATTTTGTTCGCAGAAACACAATTGGAATTGGTTTTAATAGTCCTTTTTATATGAACATGAGTAGTTTCCCTACTAATATTACTTTCAGAATATCTTTTAATTCCAACGACTCGGTAACGATGACTAGGACTTCCGCGGGTCTGGCACCTGACACATCGATTATCTCTATTAATAAAAAAGCAAGTTTTTCTGCTACACAGTATGGACTTTTATTACGGGACAGAGACAGTGTATCATGGATTTTTTTGACAGATTATAATTATAGCTTAGTCAAAAAAAGTATTACATATTACCCAAACAGAAATTGTGGTCCCGCAATTGGCGGCATGGAGTATTGTTCATTTAATCCAATAATACCATTAAAGATCAGCAATGACCAGTTGTTTCTTCCTATTACAGCTTTTATAGTAAAATCATACTATAGCGTTACAAGTAACTGGGGCTTTATGAACACATTTAAAGAACCAGATTTAAGTCAGCTCTCCAATCAGGATACCTTAGCTGTACAAACAAACGAAGCAAGACTTAAAAAAGAATAAGCATCATGCATCTGAGAAGAATTTTAATATTTATTATTCTTAGCAACATACCGCTGATAATACATGCCCAATCCCCAAAGGAATTAGGCGCAGAGTACATTCGTTCTATTGGAAAGGTTTACAACACCACTAAAGTAGCAGCCAGAGGAGAAAGATTTGATTCCAAAAACAGTTATAGTGCCGGAATCACTTACCAGTTGGCCTCCGGTAAGTCCTACTCGGTATCAAGAGGGTTTGGTGTCTATTTTGGTTACCGCTACGCTTTTGGAAAGAACACCAACGGCAATAACCCATTTGCCGGGGCAAGGGTACTTTTCTCTTTTGAGAATTTCGAAGGTCAAACCAGGCGCAACAGTCTTTTCATTACGCCATGGGCTGAAGCCGGTTATCATTTGGTATTTGCCAAACGGTTTTTTGCAGCGCCTTCAGCCGGTTTTGGCTACAGTTTTAAATTCAGCAAAGATTTTCATTCGCTGGATGAAGATGTGGGGAAGCGCTTCATTCCTTCCATTTCGGCGGGCTACCGGTTTTAATGTTTATCAGGCTGGGTAAATTTTTCGAACCCCTCTTCTATTTTCTCGATCTTATCCATTTGCTCCTCTATCTTATGGGTAAGTTCTTCCGGGTGCTCCATCTGGTGAACAGCATCTTTTTTCTTCAGTATTTTCCATAATTGCAAAAGGGCTGTTATCGCAAATATGCCGCCGATAACCCAGTTCAAGATATGCTGGTTGTTATTGATCTTTGAGGCAATCAATAAACCGCCAAAAATAAAAATACAATTCCCGATAAAGGTTCCAATACCAATACCGAGTATGTATGAATTGTAATGATCTTTTCTTGGCAATAAAACCTTCTTGGTAAAAAGAACAGTGCTCCACCCAAACCAGAAAGGTATTTGCACGGGGTTGACAGCACTCATGATAAGACCCAGCACAAATTTGGGAAGCGGACTGTCCAGTACAATATTCTTTTCTACTTTAGGGTGCAGGGCAGCGTAGAAACTCGATGCTGCCAGGGCTACTACGATAATGAGTGTAATCCACTCCAGCGCTTTTAATATTCTCTCCTGCTTTCGTATCCAGTCCATCGCTACCAGCGATATGCGGACATAAATAATTTCAACAAGTAATGATCCCAACGAAAACATCATTGCTGCTATTACCCCGTCTGATACAGATATCTGCATCGCTGCAATATTCAGTGTTCCCAATGGCAATGAGCCCAGGAAACTGACCAGCATACCTGTAAAAAAGATTTTAAGCAGTGGACGCATGCTACGAAGTTAAGGAAGGAAGCAGGAAGTCGGAGGTCGGAAGTCAGCCCTCTGACTTCATTATTCACCTAATCGTACTTCTCCAGCATTTTAAAATGTTTTGCAGAATCCCTGAGGTATTTCCAACCCCGACCAAAAGACCAGTAAGGAGTACCATTTTTGTGATTGTAGCGGCTTATGCGGTAAAGTGCCTTCCAGTGATGAAGGATGACAGCATAAGCTTTCCAGATGCTCATACCACAGTCATAAATATGATTGGGTTCAGCACCGCAGCCATTGAATTCAAGGATATAAAAGTTTTTACCCTGCTTCAGATCTTCTATGGAGGTGGTTTTAATATCATACCGTCCATAATAGAATTTGTCCGTATAATGACTTAGTTCATCAAAAACTTTATGAAGGCCTTCATCAATTTCTTTGTGCAGGTTGGTAAAATGTGCACCCCGGTTATGATTGCCGGCATAAGACAAGTAAAATATTTCTCCTTCAGGAATAATGCGTTCAAACCGGTGACCGTGGCGATGTTTCATTTCCTCCATCCTGAATTTGGCCCTTGGATGTGTTTCTACCAGTTCTTTCAGGGTAGACTGTCCATTCCCTTTAACCTGCAATAATTCTTTATCGATAAAGCCACTCACCGTACCTTTTGGCTCCCATGGATATCGGTAATAGAATACACTGACCTCCACCGGCAGCAAAACAAGGTCCTGGACAATATATTCAACAGGAATTTTCTCATGGTACTTTACCAGTTGTTCTTCATTCTCTATTTTCCGGAATAGAATACCCTTCATGCCTACATCGGGCTTTACAATAAAGGGGAACTCAAAGCCTGCTTCCTGAATTTTCTGCTTCACTTCTTCAACGGGCCAGTCGTGCATCACATAAATAGTTTTGGGTACCAGGTGCGGGGGCAACTGATCATACATTTCTTTTTTGCCTTCTCCTTCAAATCCGCCGAAGGTAATGGTGGGATTGGAAGAACTGAAAAACCAGAAAGAGCCGCTGCGTATGCAATACCACAGCCACACGAAACTGATGGGAAAATAGAGTACATAAAAGTTCCAGAGTTCCCAGTTCGTTATTTTCTGAATAAATTTCTTCATCTTCATATCGCCAAAAAACAAAAATAAGTTTCCTGCAAGTAATCAATAGATTTAATCATTGTTTTTTTAAACCTGCTGCCATGAAAAAAATTTTATTCTTATTCATGCTTTTTGTTTTCTCTGTATCGGCAAATCCCGCAGTTATACCTGCTTCGCCGGAAATAGTTACTGCAATCTCAATCAAAGACCCGGTAAACCCCTATTCTTATTTAAGTTCAATGAAGACAAGGGAGGTGGAAAAATTATTGGGCCGTAAAATGAAACTCAAGGAGAAACTTGCCTTCAAAGTTTTTCAATGGAAAATAAAGAAAGGGTTCTATCCGGGTAAAGTCAATGATAACGGCGGAAAAGGCAAAACGGCAATGATCCTTGGCATTATAGCTGTTGCCGCTCTCTTTATTCCCTATGTCAGTGTTGCTTCTATTCCCTGTGCTATAATGGCAATTATTTTCGGCAACCAGGCAAAAAAGATCAACCCGAATGACGGGCAGGCAAAAGCAGGTGTTATCCTGGGCTGGGTTGCTTTAGGGCTATTAATACTGGCATTAATACTGGTAGTGGCCATATTGGCGAGTAGTGGTTTTTGGTTTGGATAATTCAATATATCCTTTTGTTTAATGAAGAAGCAAATTCAGTAATTTGCTGCCCATAAATATTCCCCATGCAGGTTCGTACGGTAGCTGAATTATTCGCCAATGGACAAAGCCCTGATGTTTTATTTTGGGTAGGCTGTGCCGGTAGTTTTGATCAACGGGCACAAAAGATCACAAAAGCATTTGTAACCATCCTTGATAAAGTTGGTATTAATTATGCCATCCTTGGGAAAGAAGAAATGTGCACCGGCGACCCGGTTCGCAGGGCCGGTAATGAATTCATGTTCCAGATGATGGCTTACCAGAATATCCAGATATTGAATAATTATGGTATCAAAAAAATAGTAACAGCCTGCCCGCATTGTTTCAATACACTGAAAAACGAATACCCGGAACTGGGAGGCCAATACGAAGTGATACATCACACTACATTTTTGCAGCAGCTAATAGATGAAGGAAAAATTAAATTAAAAGAAGGAGGCTCTTTTAAAGGCAGCAGGATCACCTACCACGACAGCTGTTATCTCGGCCGGGCCAATGATATTTATGAAGCCCCCCGTAAGGTGCTGGAAGCCCTTGATGCCGAACTGGTAGAAATGAAACGCTGTAAAAGCAATGGCCTCTGCTGCGGAGCAGGAGGAGCACAAATGTTTAAAGAAGAAGAAAAAGGAACTACCCGTATTAATATTGACAGAACGAATGAGGCTATCGGCACCGGTGCAAGTGTAATTGCTGCGGCCTGCCCTTTTTGCAATACCATGATGACAGACGGAGTAAAACTGGCCGAAAAAGAAGATTCGGTACAGGTGCTGGATGTGGCCGAA